>NZ_CAJTUJ010000096.1 GCF_910579375.1 uncultured Rikenella sp. | reverse complement strand
TGGGGTGTTGTCGTGCCCAGAAATGGGCCGAGCTTTTGCGGCTCTTTGAGCCGCGCAGTCCGCCGCCACCCCACGCGGCGGATTGCAACTCGTCGGAGTTCGTTGCACTCGCCGCTGGCGGCGAACAGTTGTAGGCTGAGAGCGAGTAGCGCGGTTTGTAGAACCGCCGGGCTTGCGCGCTGGGCCTTTGGCCCACCCGGGGAGCGCGCAGCCCGAACCCGACAGAAAAATGCTGTGCTCCTGCGACCCAAAGGGGCGCTCGGGCCGGCGTCACCCCGGCGTAGGGCCCAACTCGCTGAGCTCGTTTTGCCTCCGCTGGCTCCGGCCGCCAAAGTTAAGTCAGTTAGGGTCTCCGGCCCCTTGCCCACCGCGACTCCCTTTCCCGTTTATTCCGAGAGGCAACGCAACTGAAAACCGTGGGCGCGGTCTGTCGTGTAGTTGGGAATGAGTCCTATTGTGTTGAAACTCAGGTAGACGCCTTTTATGTCGTTGATCGCAAAGGCCCAGCTGTATCCGGAGTTGCCGACGTCGCTCAACGCACCTGAGGTGCTGAGGCGGAAGCCCGGGGCGGGCCGCAGGGCGTTTTACTGGCTGCCTCGGCTTCAAGTTAGGGTAGAGGCTGGTATTAAAAGACGCTGTGCGTCCGTTTATTCCGAGAGGCAACGCAACTGAAAACCGAAGGCACGAGGACTGCCGCCGTTAGGAATAAGGCTTTTCGGATGGAAGTATAAGAACATGCCGCCGGTCTCATCTATCGTAGAACACCAGCTGTACCCGTGGCTGCCGAGATTGTTCAAAAGGCCCGAGTACACGTGGCGGCAGCCCGGGGCGGGGCCATCGTCAGCCGGCCGCTGTGAATGATTGAGATATATTCAAAGAAACGACTGAAAATATGAGAACTTCGATCCATGGATTATGGAGCCTCGTTTTGGGAGCCGCCTTGCTGGCCGGCTGCCGGACTGCTGCGAACGATCAGGAGCGCGATCTCGCACAGTTCGTCGATCCCCGGATCGGATCCGGCGGACACGGGCACGTTTTTGTCGGAGCCAACGTGCCGTTCGGAGCCGTACAGCTCGGGCCTACGAATATCAGTCAGGGATGGGACTGGTGTTCCGGCTACCATGTCAGCGACACCACCGTCATCGGCTTTGCCCATACCCATCTCAGCGGTACCGGGATCGGCGATAAGGGCGATGTGTTGCTGATGCCGCTGATGGGGACTTTGACCGCTCCGGTGAAGGCGCAGAACTATTTGTCCACCTACTCCCACGACCGGGAGGAGGCGCAGGCGGGATACTACAAGACCCGGCTCGACCGGTACGGAATCGACGCCGAATTGACCGCTACGCCGCGCGTCGGTCTCCATCAATACACCTATCCCGCTACGGATTCGGCGCGGGTGCTCGTCAATCTCTTCAACGGCATCGGCTGGGACTGGCCGACGGAGTTGCAGATTCGGGCCATGAATGACTCCACTGTTGAAGGGTATCGCCTCTCGCGGGGATGGGCTGAGGATGATCGGGTCTATTTTGTGGCCGAGTTCTCGAAACCGTTCAAAAACATCGCCGTGTATGCCGATACCACCGTGTTTCCGGCTAAAGAGGGGCGACCGGCGCGGACGGTGGTGACGCCGGAGGCATATGCCGTGCTCGATTTCGGGCCGTTGACCGAAGGAGAGACGGTGGAGGCTCGTGTGGCGATTTCGGGGGTGAGCGTGGCAGGCGCTAAGGCCAATTTATTGGCGGAGGCGCGCGGCCAGGGATTCGACGAAACCCGTGCCCGGGCGCGGAGGGAGTGGAACGAACTGTTGGCCCATATGTCCGTCGAGACGACCGATACGGCCCGCCTGCGGACGTTTTATACCGCGCTTTATCACGCATCGATTTTTCCGGCTGTTTTCAACGACGTGACGGGTGAATACAGGGGGGCCGACGGTAAGATTTATGCGGATTCGAGTGCCGATATCTATACGATTTTCTCGCTGTGGGATACCTATCGGGCGGCCAATCCGCTATATACCCTCACTGCGCCGGAGCGCGTGGGCGATTTCGTGAACTCCTTCATCCGGATTTATGAGCAACAGGGGAAGGTGCCGGTGTGGCATCTGGCGGGGAACGAGACGAATTGCATGGTCGGATTTCCTTCGGTGCAGGTCATTGCGGATGCGATACTCAAGGATATTCCGGGGTTTGACCGCGAGAAAGCGTATGAGGCGATCCGGGCCTATGCGCAGCTCGATGAACGGGGGCTGCGTCAGGTACGCGAGCGCGGCTACATCCCGGCCGACGAGGAGGGCGAGTCGGTGGCCAAGGCGCTGGAGTACTGCATCAGCGACTGGAGCGTGGCGCAGGCGGCCCGCAAGTTGGGGAAAGAGGAGGATTACGACTATTTTATGGAGCGGTCGAAAAATTACCGCCATTATTTCGACTCGACGGACTGCTTTATGAAAGGGCGGCTGGCCGACGGCTCGTTCCGGACACCGTTCAATCCGGACTACTCGACCCACCGGGGAGATGATTTTTGCGAGGGCAATGCCTGGCAATATACGTGGCTCGTGCCGCACGACTTCGAAGGGCTCTTCGCCTTGTTCCCCAGTCCGGAGGCGGTTGAAGCGAAGTTGGACAGTACGTTTACCGTGCCGTATAACGGCGGGCCGGGGGCTTCGCCCGATATTTCGGGCCTGATCGGCCAGTATGCCCAAGGCAACGAACCGAACCACTCGACGATCTATGCCTATGCTTACCTTGGGAAGCAGTGGAAGACGGCCCGGCTGGCGCGGCGGATTCTGGACGAATTTTTCGACGATACGGTCGAGGGGCTGTGCGGGAACGAAGATTGCGGCCAGATGTCGGCTTGGTATGTCTTCAACGCGCTGGGCTTCTATCCAGCCAATCCGGCCAACGGCGCCTTCGTGCTGGGGAGTCCGGTCTTCGACCGGGTCACGTTCCCGGTTGCAGGGAATAAGCGATTTACCGTCGTGGCGGAAAACAACGGGCCGGAGAATATCTACATTCAGTCCGCCACGCTGAACGGCGAACCCTACTCGAAGGCCTATATCACCTATCGGGATATCATGGGCGGCGGAGAACTGCGGTTGGTGATGGGCCCTCGGCCCAACGAAGCGTTCGGGGCCGGGCTGGCCGATCGGCCTCGTTCGGCGGTCGAATAGCGGCGGAGGGAACCCGTCCGGGGCGAAAAATGGCTGCGAGTCAGGAAAAAAGTATATATTTGCAACTTCATATCACCCGAAAAAACAAAAACAAAATAAAACTATTTACGATCCATGCAGAATAAAGGCGCACTCAAGTTCTTGGCCATCATGCTGGCCATCGCCTGCGCGTTCCAGCTCTCGTTCTCGTTCGTGACGCGGAGCGTGCGCAAGGAGGCGGCCAAAGTCTCCGGCGGGAACTCGGCTGTCGAACAGGCCTACCTCGACTCCATGAAGTCGCAGGTCGTGTACAACCTCGGACTGGTGAAATACACCTACGCCGAATGTCAGGAGAAAGAGATCAACCTCGGGCTCGACTTGCAGGGGGGGATGAACATCACCCTCGAAATCGCGGTCGAAGATGTCCTCAAGGCCCTCTCCAACCACAGTACCGACCCGCAGTTCCTTCAGGCTATGGCGGATGCCAAGACGGCTATGCGGAGCAGCACCGACGACTTCATCACCCTGTTTGCGGACGCCTATCGGCGGATTGCGCCGGAGGGGCGGCTGGCGGCTATCTTCGGAACCTATGAACTGCGGGGGAAGATTACGCCGGAGTCCACGAATGAACAGGTGATCCGCGTGTTGCGCGAATCGAGCGACGCGGCGATCTCCAACTCGTTCAACGTGCTCTCGACCCGTATCGACCGATTCGGGGTGATTCAGCCCAATATCCAGCGGATCGGGAATACCGGTCGGATTCTCGTCGAACTGCCGGGTATCAAGGATCCGGAACGGGTGCGGAAACTCTTGCAGGGGACGGCCAGCCTCGAATTCTGGACGACCTATACGGCGAAGGAGCTCTATCCGATGATGGCGCAGGCCGATAACGAAGTGGCCGGTTTGCTGGCGGCGGAAAAGGCTGCGAACGCTTCGGCTTCGGCGACTGAAACGGCTGCGGAAGCGGCTGATGAGGCGGCGAAGGATTCGACCGACGTGCTGTCGGCTCTAGGCGCTGCGCAGGGTGAAGACGGAATCGCTGCTGCGGCGACGGGAAATGAAATTTCATCGTTGTTCAGCGTCTTCCAGCCGTTCCAGGAGGGGGGCGTGATCGGGCTGGCGCAGTCGTATGACACGGCGAAGGTCAATACCTACCTCAATATGCCGCAGGTGCGGGCGATGTTCCCGCGCGACGTGCGCTTCATGTGGGGGATCAAGGGGATCAAAGGAAATCCGACGGTCTTCGAACTCTATGCCATCAAGGGGAGCAACGACGGGCGGCCGGCGCTGGACGGGAGCGTGATTACCGACGCGGTCGGACAGTACGGACAGACCGGTTCGTCGGCCGAAGTCTCGATGAGCATGAATGCTGCGGGGGCGAAGACCTGGGCGCGGCTGACGGCGGATAATGTGGGACGGTATATCGCGGTGGTGCTGGACGGGTATGTATACTCTTGCCCGATCGTGAACGGCGAGATCGCCGGGGGGCACTCGCAGATTACCGGCGACTTTACGATTGCCGAAGCGAAGGACTTGGCCAATATCTTGCAGTCGGGACGCCTTCCGGCTCCGGCGCAAATTGTGCAGGAAGCGGTCGTAGGGCCGTCGCTCGGACAGGAGTCGATCGATGCAGGGATGATCTCTTTCGTGCTGGCGTTCGTGCTGGTGCTCATCTATATGTTCTTCTTCTACAAGACGGCGGGGATGGTGGCCAATATCGCCCTGATTGCCAACCTCTTCTTCTTGTTCGGGGTGTTGGTTTCGTTCGGTGCGGTGCTGACCTTGCCGGGGATTGCCGGGATCGTCCTTACCATGGGGATGGCGGTGGACGCCAACGTGATTATTTACGAACGGATCAAAGAGGAACTGCACTCGGGTAAGGGGCTCAGCCTCTCGATCGCCGATGGGTTCAAGAACGCTTATTCGGCTATTATCGACGGACAGGCGACGACATTGATTACCGGTATCGTCCTCTTCATCTTCGGGACGGGGCCGGTGCAGGGCTTTGCCACGACGTTGATTATCGGGATTTTGACATCGCTCTTCTGCGCGATCTTTATTACGCGGTTGATTTTCGTGGCGATGCTCGATAAGGGGTGGAACATCCGCTTCTGGAACCGGATGACGGAACACTTCCTCGGCAATGCGAAGATCGACTTTATCGCTTGCCGGAAATACACTTATATTATCTCCGGGGTGCTGATTCTCGTGATGATCATCTCGCTGGCGACCAAGGGGTTGAGCTACGGTGTCGATTTCTCGGGGGGACGGGCCTATGTGGTGCGCTTCGACCAGCAGGTGACCGCTAACGAGGTGCGGGCTGAGCTGGATAAGGTCTTTACCGACGGGTTGGAAGTGAAGCAGTATGGGAATAAGGATCAGAAGCAGATGCGGATCGTGACCCAGTACAAATACGCGGACGATGCGGACGGGGTGACGAACGAGATCAACGAGATGATTTATCGGGCTTTGAAACCGCTCTATAAACAGGACATCTCGATCGAAGACTTTACGACGACGGTCAATAATCCGTACGGGATTATCAGTGCGGAGAAGGTCGGGCCGAGTATTGCGCACGATATCAAGGTCAATTCGTTCATTGCCGTGATCTTCTCACTGATCGCCATCGGGATATACATTGCGATCCGATTCAAGAACTGGCAGTATGGGATGGGAGGGGTTGTCTCCCTGTTCCACGATGCGATTCTTACGATCGGTATCTTCTCGCTGTTGTACGGTTTGCTGCCGTTCAACCTGACGGTCGATCAGTCTTTCATCGCGGCGATCCTGACCATCATCGGGTATTCGATCAACGACACGGTGGTGATCTTCGACCGGATTCGTGAAAATCAGCATCTCTATCCGCGGCGGTCGCGGCGCGAAAATATCAACCATGCGATCAACAGTACGCTGGCCCGGACGGTCAATACGGCGGGTTCGACGTTTGTGGTGTTGCTGGCGATCTTTATCTTCGGTGGCGAGGTGATTCGCGGTTTCGTCTTCGCGCTGATGTTCGGGGTGGTGATCGGGACGTTCTCGTCGGTGTTCGTTGCAACGCCGGTGGCATACGACATGATGACCCGCAAGGAAAAACGTACCGGCAAGACGATTGCCGATTAGTCCGGCGCGATTCTTTCTCAGTAGTATTTCGAGGCAGCCTCTCTTCCCTTTGTTTGGAGGGATGAGAGGCTGTCTCTTTTTTATATGTCTGTTCTGTAAAGAATGGGAAAAGTGTATGTTTTTTGCATGGTATGTTTGTGATGTGATAAACTGATGGAACAGAATGATGGAATTGCTTGAATTGAAAGAGGCGGCTTTGGAACAGGTGGTTCGGCCGTCGGAAGATGGGACTTATCGTCCGGTGGGGGAGAGGCCGGTTGTTTTGGATTTTTATGTGCCGTGGTGTCAGCCGTGTCGAACGATGTTGCCTGTGCTTGAGGAGGTTGCGGAGGAGTATGCGGGTCGGGTCGATTTCTATAAAATCGACATCGACCGAGAGCGAAGGATTGCGGTGCGGTTCCGAGTTCGGAATGTGCCGGCTTTGGTTTTCCTATCGTCGGATGGGGTTTCGGGGTGCGGGATACATGTCGGTGCGCTGACGAAAGCGTTGCTGCGGGAACGTGTCGAGGCATTGCTGGCGTCGTCGTGTTGATAAGGGGCCGAGGTATAGTTTCGCGTATTGCTTGGGGTAGAGGCAGCCAATTGAAATGCGCAGCATTTCCCGTTCACGGGACGTGGGGCCCGGCCGGCCCGAGGCCAGTTTTAGGCGGGTCAAAGCTCGACCGCGCGCCGCCGCCTTAAAAGGGAAATCGTCAAAATGCACTTGTGCGTTTTGACTGGATTTCCCCAGGCGCGCGAAAAAATTTGCCCACTCACGAAAACTCCGTCGCCCGCCCGCGTAAATAAGGGATTTCACTCGTTTTGCGGTG
>NZ_CAJTUJ010000095.1 GCF_910579375.1 uncultured Rikenella sp. | reverse complement strand
TTCTTCAGAAAAGGTACGGTTCTATCCGGCACAAAGAACCGATAAACGAACAAATAAAAAATGTAACTTTGTGCGTTATGTCACCGACACCCTTTCCCCCTACCCCTCGCCGCAACGGCGCCCCCCGGAACCCCCGCAAGACACAATTACCCCCCGTGCTCGCCCGCATGCTCGACACCATCCGCCGGAACATCATCCTGCGGAATATCGTGATGGCCCTCTGTATCGGCATCATCCTCTATTTCATCGTCAACCTCGTTCTGAACATCTACACCCGTCACGGGCAACGGATCATCGTGCCGACCATGATCGGGCACACCTTCGACGAAGCACGAAAAATGAGCGAACAGGGAGCCTTGCGCTTGGAGATCATCGACTCCCTCTACATGCCGAAGCAGAAGCCCGGCCAGATCCTCGACCAGAGCCCGAAACCCGGGATGGGCGTCAAGAAAGGGCGGCGCGTATTCCTGACCGTCAACGCCTTCCGGCCCAGAACCGACGTGATTCCGTACGTGACCGGCTACTCCTTGCGACAGGCCAAAAACATGCTCGAAACCAAAGGATTCGAGATCGAGCGACTCGTCTACCGATCCGACATGGCCACCAACAACGTCCTCGACGAGCTCTACAAAGGCCGATCCATCACCCACGACTCGCGCACCAAAGCGGAACTCGGATCCGGCATCACCCTCGTGGTCGGCGTCAACCACTCCTCGCCCCTACCCCGGATTCCGAAAGTCATCGGACTCACCTTGCGCGAAGCCAAGAGTCGGCTGTGGGAAGTCGGACTGAACGTCGGCAACATCAAGTTCGACTCCGGAATCGGAACCAACGACACCGAAGACGCCCGCGTCTATCGACAGGAACCCAACCAGCAGAGCCGGACGGACTACGGCGGGAAAGTCTCGCTGTGGCTGACCTTGGATACACAAAAGATCGCATCGTCCTCCAAAAGCTCGGACGCAGCGACCCGGCGATATGCCGTAGACGAAGAAGAGAGTGCCGATAATGACCGGGAAAAAGAGTAACCCACCGATGACAAAGCCGGACAAACCCCTTGCCGTCGGCGAACCGACACCCCTCGACACCGACGACATCAGCGAATTCGGCGACGAACGCGAAGACGAACTCTTCGAACACTTCAACGTCGTGGCCGACAAGGGGCAAGGACTGCTGCGGCTCGACAAATTTCTGGCCACCCGGCTCGAAAACACCTCCCGGAACCGCATTCAGGCCGCAGCCGATGCCGGCAACATCCTCGTCAACGGGCAACCCGCCAAATCGAGCTACAAAGTCAAACCCCTCGACCGGATATCGATCGTGCTGCCCTACCCGCCGCGCGAACTGGAGATCATTGCCGAAGACATTCCGCTCGACATCGTCTACGAAGACAACCGCCTGATCGTCGTCAACAAAGCCGCCGGAATGGTCGTACACCCGGGACACGGAAACTATACCGGCACCTTGGTCAACGCCCTCACCTTTCACCTGCGGGGCCTTCCGCTCTTCGAACAGGGCGACATGCGGGCCGGACTCGTCCACCGGATCGACAAAAACACCTCCGGACTCCTGGTCGTGGCCAAAGACGAGCGGACACACGCCTTTCTGGCCCGGCAATTCTACGACCACACCATTCGACGCATCTATCACGCACTGGTGTGGGGCAACTTCGACGAAGACGAGGGGACGATCGTGGGAAACATCGCCCGTAGCACCACCGACCGAATGCGCATGGCCGTCTTTCCGCCCGACGGGCCGGTCGGGAAACACGCCGTGACCCACTACCGGGTCTTGAAACGGTTCGGATATGTCACCCTCGTCGAATGCCGGCTCGAAACCGGACGGACACACCAGATCCGGGTACACATGGAGTCGATCGGCCACCCGCTCTTCAACGACGAACGTTACGGCGGCGACCGGATTCTGAAAGGCACCACCTTCAGCAAATACAAACAGTTCGTCGAAAACTGCTTCGCCGCGATGCCGCGCCACGGACTGCATGCGCTGAGTCTGGGATTCGTACACCCGGAATCGCGCCAGGAGGTCTATTTCGAATCGGAATATCCGGCCGACTTCGCCGCCTGTATCGCCAAATGGGAAGGATATACAGCCGCCCGAAACACATTCGAGGGCGACGAGTGATACGCGTCGCCTCTTTTTTCTCTCCGCCGCCGCGCGCCCCGTTTTTCCACCGTGCCGACCGCCGAATTTCATTCGTCCGAAATAATTGCTATCTTTATCCGAAATTATTCACTCATCAACACCTCAATACCTTATGGGACAGAGAACCTTTACCATCATAAAGCCGGATTCGGTGGGGGGAAACCACATCGGTGAAATCCTGACCATGATCGAAAAGGCAGGTTTTCGGATCATCGCGCTGAAGATGACCTACCTCAGCCGCTCGGACGCCGAAAAATTCTATTACGTACACAAAGGACGGCCCTTTTTCCGGAACCTCTACCTCTTCATGACCTCCGGGCCGATCGTAGCCGCAGTGCTCGAAAAAGAGGGGTCGCAGGATGCCGTGGCTGAGTTCCGCGAACTGATCGGCAAGACCAATCCGGAGCTGGCTGCCGAAGGGACTATCCGCAAAAAATTCGCCGCTTCGAAGACCCGGAACGCCATTCACGCATCGGACAGCGACGAAAATGCGGCTTGGGAAGCCTCTTTCTTCTTCCCGGACAAAGAGATTATCGACACCAAGTACGAACTACCACTTCCGGAAGACGAAATCGACAGCGACTAAACGCTCCTTTCCCATACCGACCTATCACGCCGTTCCTTATTCAGTGAACGGCGTTTTTTTATCCACAAGCCCTCCGTCTTACCCCTCTTTCGGGCTACCCTTCTGCTCGGCCCCTCGTCTCGCGAGGGAGGCCCGGCAGAAGGGCTTTTTTGTTTTCTGACTGATTACAAAACAGTTCGACCCCTCGACAGAAAAACGAATATTTACAAAACTCAAAGTGCGTTTTTTTTTTTTTGCTTAACTGCCTATCTTCGCGGGCGATTTCTACAGAACGGACGTAAAACAATCGCCATTCAAACACACGCACTATGAGAAAAACTTTTCTTGCAGGCCTTTACAGCCTACTGGTTTTCAGCGCATTGCTGCTAATCGGCTGTAAGAAAGAGAACAAATTGCTGACCGATTCCGGCGTGAATGCGCCGAACCAGTTTCCGGTGTACATGACCCGATCGGATTACAACGCCGAAAACACCTACTACATGTTCAACGACGACGAACCTTCGGAGCTGTTTCTGGACAATCCCGATCGGAATTTCTACACCGACCAGACGATCCAGATGACCCTCGACGACGAGCATAATTTCCAGCTCCGGTTCTACAGCCCGCGCTCCCTCCCCAATGTGACGGTCTGGGCAAAGATCGATGGCTACGACGAACAGATCAAACTGTTGGTGCTGGAAAGACTCATGCCATTCCAGCAATTACGGGTCAAACTGCCCTTCGCGACCGAAAACATAACGGCCTATACCCGCAGCGGCAAAAAGATCCAAATCATGGCCAACCCGCATCTGGCCGGCAGCAACCTCAGCTTCGAAGTCGAATGCGATGCGCCGTACTACAAAACCCTCCAGGCCATCAAATGCCACCGGTATATCGGATTCGGCCGCTACTATCAGCCGAACAACTCCAACTGGGCCTACCCTTTACACGCCTGCCACGCGCGGGAAGCGGTGGCTATGGCTCTGAACATGGCTTACATGTATTCGAGTCCGGAATTCGCCTCGGCGCTGCAAAACTGGGGGCCGCTGCACTCGGATAACAACAAAACCGTTGTGGACAAAGACTTCGTGTTGAAAAAAGCGAACGAGCATCGTGCTCTGATTTTCGGTCATACCACCGGCGTCATGGGACTCGGCGGCGGAGAGACATTCGGTATGCACGAATCCGTATACTTCGAACAATATCCGGACGACGCCAGCATTACCGAGACCATCTTCCACGAATATGCCCACTGTCTGGGCTACGGCCATGCCGGTAATATGACCTACGAACAAACCGGACCGGGCTGGACTTCCTTGTGCGGCAAAGTCTACGAAGAGCTGGGGATCGCCAAGAAACTCCCGGTCTACTCGCGGCGATTCCTGCACAGCCGCCGCTCCAAAACCGCCTATCTGCCGGGCGGCGGATACTACCGCTCGTCGAAACACATCATCGAAGACCCGGAACTCGACGAAATCGACGGGGGGCTGATCTATAAAGGCGAAAACGACCTGAAAGGCGAAAACGGCGAAGCCGTCTCCTTCACGCTGGATCACACGGCTGTTCCGGGCGCTACAGCCGCCACTTTCCAGCCCAAAGACGTCTATGTGTACAACGACTCGTTGTTCATCGTAAACGACGCTAAAGACAATTACAGCGTCGAAATTTTCGACATCAAAGACGGCGCGATCTCGCACCTGAAGAGCATTCGGGAGTGGACGCGGGGCGAAGGGACGACCGAACACTTCCTCGGCGAACCGAACGGCGTGACACGGGTCAACGGCAAAATCTATGTCACCCATACCGGCAGCCGCACCGAAGTGTTCGACGCCGAAGACCAACATTTCATCGCCTGTCTCGGGAACGGGAAATGGGGTACCGGAGCCGGACAAACCGTCCACGCATTCGACATCGTGGTGTACAACGGCCTGATGTTGATCCACGACAAACGCTGCCTGGTGGTGGCCGAAGAGTCGCTGTCCGATCGGCAGGAACAACTGTTGGTCTATGCCCGCTCGGAAGCGCTCGGCGAGACGAACGGAACCTACGGCATGGCGGTGGACACCACGAGCGGAATCCTCTATGCCACCCATCCCGCCAAACGAATCGACCTGTTCGACCTCTCGCAGGTGCGCGAGTACAAAGAGCTCAAACGCTCGGGTAACATCGCTTACAAGAACTCTCCGTATGCCCTGGATTTCTACGGCAAACAACTGTTCGTCAGCTCGAACGGCGACGAGAAGTTCTGCGAAGTCGACCCGAAAACGGGAACCATTCTGAAGAACTACAC
The DNA here is from genome assembly GCF_910579375.1 of uncultured Rikenella sp. Classification (GTDB taxonomy): domain Bacteria; phylum Bacteroidota; class Bacteroidia; order Bacteroidales; family Rikenellaceae; genus Rikenella. Next base: position 2,098 of record NZ_CAJTUJ010000095.1, on the reverse strand, counting down.
CACCATCGGCGGCATCACGTTGCAGGCACCCGAAAAGTTCTGCATCCGGCGCAAAACGCTCTTCATCATCGACCGAATCAAAGGCGGCATGAAGCTCTACGCCATCCCGATGAGCCAGTTGCAATAGACCTACCCCTGATTAAAAATCGAAAAAACATGAAATTCAATCTTCATCATATCCTGTGGATCGCCTGCTGCGGTCTTCTGTCGGTACAGTGTTCGGAGAACAGCGACCCAGTCGATCCGGATACCAACAGCGATAATTATACCAGCTACTGGTACTACTCCTATGAAGCCGGCACCCTGCTGAACAACGAAAGCATGGGGCTGGAAACCGGAAAATTCATACCCTACACGGTGGCACACCGGGGCGACACGCTCTTCGTGGCCAACATCGCAGAGGGGTCGAGTCTGATTCTCTTCGACCTGAAGAACAACCGGCCGTTCCGTACCCTCGCCTCGTGGACGGCAAACGGCAAGGAACAGAAATTCACCAGCAATATCGAAGCGATCGTCGTGACCGACACGCGGCTGTATGTCAATGAACGTCAGTCCTACATTCACGTTTTCGACCTGCCCGACCTGAACTACGTCGTCAGCATCGGTAATGGAAAGTGGAGCGGACCGGTATTCCAGACACAGGCTATGGCGGTGAAAGACGGACTGATCTTCACCCGCGACAAGAACGGCACCGTGAGCGTTTACAAAGAGAGCGACGCTGTGCCGGGAAATGCCGAAAAAATCAACCGCTACAAGCAAGCCGGAGCCGGCGCTTTCGGAGCCCATAATAACGGCTTTAATTCGCAGTATATGGAGTCCAATGCGGAGGGCAAACTGTTGCTGACGGATTACGAAGGCAAACGGCTTCGAGTGCTCGATCCGACTCTGGTCAACGACGAGATGAAGAACGGGACGGTGATCGACCTGGCCGACCAGACGATGGAAGAGTTGCCGTTCAAACCGAAAACTTTCGCATCTACTGCCGAACGGATGTACTTCACGGGGGATAATAATGGCATCAACATTTACGATCGGGCGGCGAAACAATGGAACAATCCGATCAAATCGATCAAGGGTTTTGCCTTTTCTCAGGCGGCTCGCATCCACAGAGTGACTGACGAGAGCTTCTGGGTGTCGGATCTCACCAAACAAGCGGTGGTCAAAATGGATGTCTACAAAAACGAGATTCGCGAATACTCGCGTATCAGCGACCGGATTATCCGCGTAGATGCCGCCCTGACCTCGAAAGGGATGGAAACGACGCCTGTTTTCGTCGATATCCGCACTCACGAGATCGTCGATCCGGAGATGATCGGGCAATAAGGTCACATAGGATCTCTGTAAACACAAAGGGAGGATGGTCGCGATATGACCGTCCTCCCTTTTTATTGCTTGTATCTCTATCAGAAAGTGTACCGCACCTTAAAGGCGGCCAAATCCCACTGAGAATGGGGTGTAAAGTTGATATTGGGTTTATAGTCCACGGCCAGTGCAATCGGCGCCTGAGCGAATTTGTACTCGAAACCGACGGTCGGATCCAACCCGATCGCAAAATCCGAGCTCTGATGCTTGCCCAAGTGAAGCACTCCGATGTTCAACCCGCCGCCGGCATAGAGTTGCAATCCTTTGGTCAGGGGCACATGGTACTGATAGACGGCCGAGAGCATCACCCCTTTACACGGGATATTGTAACCGAATTGAGCTTCGATAGCGCTGCGTGCTCCGAGAAAATGCTTCATTCCGAAGCCCATATCGGCTCCGAGATTTACACTGACGGCTGTCCGATAATCCTGTGCCTGAACGGTTTGCCAGCCTGCCAGAGGCAGGAGAAAACACAATGCGTAAAATGCTTTTTTGAACATAATAGTGGTAGGTTTGAATTTCATCGTATTTCTATCAAAAACCGTACAAATTTACGCCTTTTTCCTTCCGAATTTATGGTAAGTGTAAGAGGTTTGGAAGGAGCAGGTTTGCTGTGCCGGAGGAAAGGCCTCTTGAAGATTAAGGTCTGGTCGTCACGGGCAAAGCAGGGGAGGGGCCCTCCAAGGGCTGGCGGGTGAAAATAAAAGGGGCTTTCGTTCTATTGCGGGGTCGCAGG
>NZ_CAJTUJ010000094.1 GCF_910579375.1 uncultured Rikenella sp. | reverse complement strand
GCGGGCCGGCCGCCTGCCCACGGGCGGCCCGCAACACGCCGCTCCGCGTCGAGAGTTGCTGTTCCTCCCGGGCGTCCGAGCTGCTATCAAGTTAGAATAGGGGTAGTTCCAGCCCCTTGCCCCCCGCGGGCCCGCGGCGTTTATTCCGAGAGGCAACGCAACTGAAAACCGTAGACGCGATGGTGTGCGTCGCCGCTGCCGAGATACTCCGAATCGAAATTTAAGTCCAAACCGTCACCGCCTTCCGTCGTGGCAGAAGACCAACTGTAACCGTCGTTGCCGACGCTGCTCAGCGCGCCCGTATCCCGATGGCGATAGCCCGGGGCGGGGGACACAAGACAGTTACCGCCAGCTTCTATCCCTATAAAGCCCCCGTTCCAACAAAGCTATTCCTCGCCCCCGAAAATGCTCGGCGCGATCGGCCGCATGTTGTAGTTCGACGCCATGATGCTCCCGTAAGCCCCCGTCGAGCGCAGCGCGAGCACATCGCCCCGCCGCGACTCCGGAAACTCGATCTCCCGCGCGAAGACATCCGACGACTCGCAGATCGGCCCCGCGATCGAGTAGCGCTCCATCGGTCGGGCTTCTTTTTCCGCCTCCGCCGTCAGGTTCTCGATCCGGTGATGCGCATGGTACAACGCCGGCCGGATCAACTCCGTCATCCCCGCATCCACGATCGCAAAACGCGCCCCTCCCGCCGTCGTTTTGGTGAAGAGCACCCGCGTGATCAGCTCCCCGCACTGCGCCACGATCGACCGCCCCAGCTCGAAATGCACCGTTTGATCCTCCCGCACCTTCAGGTGATCGTGGAACGTGCGGAAATAGCCCGCGAAATCCGGAATCGGCTCCTCGTCCGGCCCCTCGTAATTGATCCCCAAACCCCCGCCCATGTTGAGATGCCGGAGCGTCACCCCGCGCTCCTCGAACCACCGCGCAATCTCATTGACCCGCTCCGCCAGCTCCGCGAACGACTCCAGGTTGCGGATTTGCGACCCGATGTGGAAATGCAGCCCCACGATACGGATATTCGGCAACTCGTTCAGCCGGGCCAGCGCCTCGTCCACCTCCGTGTACGAGATACCGAACTTGCTCTCCGCCTGCCCCGTCGAGATGTACCGGTGCGTCTCCGGCCGCACATCCGGATTGATCCGCAGCGCGACATTCACCCTCCGTCCCTGCGCCTTCGCCAGCCCGTCGATCACCTCCAGCTCCTGCAACGACTCGCAGTTGAACGCAAAAATCCCCTGCTCGATCGCATATTCGATCTCCCCGTCGCTCTTTCCCACCCCCGCAAAGACGATTTTTTCCGGCGCAAAACCATTCTCCACCGCGCACCGCACCTCGTATCCGCTCACGCAATCCGCTCCCAGCCCCGCCCTCCGGATCTCCTCCAGAATCGGCCGTTCCACATTGGCCTTCATCGCATAGTGGATGTGGTAACCGTAACGGTTCGCTTCCTCCGTGGCGACGCCGAGCGTCCGCCGCAGCAAGTCGAGATCGTAGTAATAGAAAGGCGTCGGAGGCACCGTCGCCCCCGGCGTAATGGCATATTTCGACATAACAGTGATACAGTCTATCGGTTAAAACAATCGAACAAATGGTCGTTCAGCGCCTGGAGCGTCTGCCGCTTGTGCTCCGTAGCGACCAGCACCGCCATGCTGCGGTGGTTCGCCCCGTACGAGATCATCCGGATCGGCACCTCGCGCAGGCTGTGGAAGATACGCGCCGCCAGCCCCGCATGCCGATCATCGATGCACCCCACGATGCAGACGATCGTATTGTCCCGGTTCACCTCCACCGAACCGAACGGCCGGAGCTCCCGGATGATATCCTCCAGGTGGCACGTGCTGTCGATCGTCAGCGACACCTCCACCTCCGACGTCGTGATCATATCGACCGGCGTGCGGTACTTCTCGAACACCTCGAATACCTTGCGCAGGAAGCCGTACGCCATCAGCATCCGCGCCGACGCGATCCGCACCACCGTAATCCCATCCTTCGCCGCGATCGCGTGGAAATCCATCGCGTTGTCCTCCGCATCCGAGATCAGCGTCCCCTCCGCCTGCGGCTCCATGCTGTTCTTGAGCCGCACGTTGATTCCCGCCTCCTTGCACGGCTGGATCGTCGCCGGGTGCAGGATCTTGGCCCCGAAATAGGCCAGCTCCGCCGCCTCGTCGAAACTCATCCGCCGGATCGGGAACGTCCGGTCCACCACCCGCGGGTCATTGTTGTGCATCCCGTCGATATCCGTCCAGATCTGCACCTCGTCCGAGCCGATCGCCACCCCCATCAGCGCTGCGCTGTAGTCGCTCCCTCCCCGTCCCAGGTTCGAGAGGTTCCCCGCCGCATCCGTGCAGATAAAGCCCTGCGCGATGTAATAGATATCCTTGTCCGTCTCCGTCACCCGCGTCGTCAGCTCGCGCCGCAGACGCGCCATATCCGGCTTTCCCTCCCCGTCCGTGTGCATGAACTCCGGCGAGGTCAGCAACTCCGCCCGGTGCCCCAGCTCCTGCATGTGGTGGCAGAAGATCGCGCTCGTCAGCAGTTCGCCCTGCGCCAGAATCAGCTTGTCCGACACCTCGCCCCGGTAGACGAACGTCTCGTCCGCAATCCGTGCCAGCACCCGTTCCATCCGCTCCCGTGCCGCATCGCGGTGATCCGTCAGCAATTCGTCGATACAGGTCGAATACTTCGCGCGGAGCATTTCGAGCGTCTCGCGCACCGTCTCCCGCTCCCCCTGCGCCGCAGCCGTCGCGATTCGCACCAGCGCGTCCGTCGTGCCCGACATCGCCGACAGCACCGTCAGCCGTGCCCCCTCCGAAGTGATGATTTCCGCCACGCGGCGCATGTTGGCGGCCGAACCGACCGACGTGCCGCCGAATTTCAGTGTTTTTATCATGAGTAGTGTTAAATGACGAACGAATCGTTAATTTTGTATCGCGACCATCGGAAAGATTCCGCGGTCGTCGTAGTCGGCTGCAAATTTAGCGGAATTGCCGCCGAAACGCACGCCGATGTAAGAAATTGAACGATAACGCCGAAATTTGTTGAAAATATGACAAGTATCCCCGTCGTCGTCGAGACCATCGTCCGGAAGCAGCCCTTTCTGGAATACGCCCTGCTCGAAGGGATCGTCAACTTGTCGGCCCTCGCCCGGTGGCTGCGTCCCGAGGTCGAGCGACAGGCCGGCCGGCCTGTCAACGAAGGAGCCATCATGATGGCCCTCAAGCGGATGGGCTCGCGGCTCGAACTGCTTTCGAACATGCGCTTCCGGCGCGTGATCGGCCACCTCGGCGACGTCGTCGTGCGGTCGAACCTCGCCGACCTCACCTATCGCAACTCCCCCTCGCTGTTTCGGTGCCAGGCCCGCCTGCTCGAACACGTGCACGAGTCGAAAGAGGCCTTCTGCACCTTCTCCCAGGGCGTCGGCGAGACCGCCATCGTCCTGAGCCACTCGCTCGTCGCCGCCGCCGAAGAGATTTTCCGCGACGAACGACAAGTCGCCAAATCCGACTCCCTCTCGTCGATCACCCTCAAACTGCCCGCCGAGAACAGCCTCTATCCCGGCGTTTACTACTACATTTTCAAAGAGTTGGCCTGGGACAACATCAACATGGTCGAACTCATCAGCACCACCAACGAATTCACCGTCGTCGTGCACGACGACGACATCCACCGCGCCTTTTCGATCCTGATGGACGTGAAGCGCGGCGCCGCCTTGTAACCGATTTTCCGTTGAAATGAAACCGAACTTCCAACAACTGCCGACCTCCCGGATCGTCGGGCCCGAGCCGTCGGAGATCCGCGCCGTCCGTTTCGATTCGCGCGCCGTCGAGCCCGGCGACCTGTTCGTCGCCGTGCGGGGTACCGTGAGCGACGGACATGACTATATCGCCGCCGCCGTCGAGCGCGGCGCCTCGGCCGTCGTCTGCGAGACCTTGCCGCAGGGAGAACCGAACCCGTCTGTCTGCTATGTTCTTGTGGAGGACAGCGCCCGGGCTTTGGCCGAACTGGCCGGAGCCTTTTATGGACATCCCAGCCGACAACTCCGCCTCGTCGGCGTGACCGGCACAAACGGAAAGACCACCGTCGCCACCTTGCTGTACGACCTTTTTACGGCCTTGGGGCACCGCTGCGGGCTGATTTCGACCGTCGTCTACCGCGTGGGCGACCGTCGGATCGACTCCACCCATACGACGCCCGATCCGCTGACCCTCAATCGGTTGCTGGCCGAGATGGTCGAATCCGGGTGCGACTATTGCTTTATGGAGGTCAGCTCCCACAGCGTGGTGCAGCAGCGGATCGGCGGTTTGCAGTTTGCGGGAGGGATTTTCACCAACATCACCCACGACCACCTCGACTACCACAAGACCTTTGCGGAGTACATCCGCGCGAAACAGGCCTTTTTCACCCGGCTGCCCGGGGAGGCCTTCGCGCTGACCAATATCGACGACCGGAACGGCGAAGTGATGCTCCAGAACGCCTCGGTCGGTCGGCGGGCGACCTATTCGTTGCGTAACGCGGCCGATTACCAGTGCCGGATCGTCGAAGAGCTTCCCGACGGGATGCAGCTGTCGTTGGCCGGTCGCGACGTGTGGGTGCAGTTCATCGGGCGGTTCAATGCCTACAACCTGACCGCGATTTACGGCGCCGCCGTGGAGTTGGGACAGGAACCGGCCGAAGTGCTTCGTATCCTGAGCACCCTGCGTCCGGTGAGCGGCCGGTTCGAACAGATTCGCAGCGCCGACGGACGTTTGGCGATCGTGGACTATGCCCACACGCCGGACGCCTTGCAGAATGTGATCGACACGATCAACGAGCTGCGGCGTCCTGATGCCCAGCTGATTACCGTAGTGGGTTGCGGCGGGAACCGCGATGCGACGAAGCGTCCCGTGATGGCCCGCGTGGCTGCGGACGGCTCCTCGCGCGTGATTCTGACCTCCGACAATCCGCGGTTCGAGGAGCCGCAGGCTATTTTGGACGAGATGCGCGGCGGGTTGGACGCTGCACAGTTGTCCCGGACGCTGACCATCGTCGATCGTCGGGAGGCGATCCGGACGGCGATCGCCCTGTCCCGTCCGGGCGACGTAGTGTTGGTAGCCGGGAAAGGGCACGAGCCCTATCAGGAGATCTCCGGCGTGCGCCACCACTTCGACGACCGCGAGGAGGTGACCGCCGCTTTCGCGTGAGGTCGGTGTGCGGAACAGAGAGTTGGCCGCGGCGGCCTTGGGGTAGAGGCTGCCCATTCCGAGTGCCGGGAGGCACTGCCTGCCCGGCGGACGCGTTCGCGCCACGGCGGGCAGCCTTTATTACAGTCTTCGTGCGCCGTCGCTTAAAGAAGCGATTCAACTATTTCGGCGATAGCCGAATATAGATGAATCGTGCAGGCGCGCGAAAAAACTCTACCCGCGCGCCACGCCTTAAGGGGGAAATCCTTCAAAAGCGTAACTCGCTTTTGGATAAGATTCTCCAAGGCGCGCGGAGCAGAGAATAGGGTAGAGGCTGCCCGTACCCCTCCCCGCCCAGTGGGCGCGCCCGCCCGTCCCCTCAAACCAAACCGCGCGTCGCCGCCCAAGGAGCGCAAACGAAATCCGCTCCCTTAAGTAGATAAGCGATTCAAAAGGTTGAAAATCAAGGTTATGTAGGATGAAAAAGATTTTGGCTCTTTTTCTGCTTTTGCCCGTCATCGCCTCGGCCCAAGTCACCTTGAACCTCGCCGACCGTGCCGGAGAATCCTATCGCACCGTCCCCGGCGTTCGGGAGACCCGCGCCGTGGATCTGACCGAGACAGCCCCGTGGCGGAAACCCTTCCTCCTCGCCCCCTCCGGAGAACCCTGGCCCGACACCTCGTCGAGCTATACCTTTTGCGTCTGGGTTCGCGTGCCCGAAGACAGTCCGCAGCCGAAAGGCGGCTCCGTCATCGCCACGACCGTCGACAAAGCGCGACACGAAGGCGGTTTCACCCTCGGCGCCGCTGAGAACGGCTCCTGGTACGCAGGCATGACCGACACCGCCGGCCATAGCTTGTGGTACGAACCCACCGCCGAACGACAACCCCTGAACGACGGCCAGTGGCACCAGCTGGCCGTGACCTGCGACCGCCGGCGCGGCAAAGCCGCCTTCTACTACGACGGCAACCAGACTGCCCTTTATAACCTGAAAGAGCTCGGCCCGCTCGACGGCCCCTTCCGGCTGCGCATCGGCGGCAGCGACGGTTCCGAGTGGAACGCATTCAACGGCTGCGTTGATTTTGCCGTGGCCGACACGACCGTCTGGAGTCCCGTCCGGCTGTCCGCCGCATTCCGGAACGAGCGGTCGCAGGCAGTTCCGCTGACCGATCCGTTTTTGCCCCGGCGGCTCGACACCTTGCGGCTGATGGGCTTCAACATCTGGCACGGCGGGAACGAGACCGGTGCCGTCGCCGGGCCTCGCCGCGTGGCCGACATCATCCGCGAATCGGGCGCCGACGTCGTCGGGCTGATCGAGACCTACGGCTCCGGAGCCCGCATCGCCGATGAACTGGGGTACTACTTTTACCTCCACAGCTCGAACCTCTCGATTCTGAGCCGCTATCCGATCGTTTCGGCCGAAGACATTTTCCATCCCTTCAACTGTTCGGCCATCGAGCTGCGCGTCAGCGCCACCCAGACCATCCGTTACATCAACCTATGGCTGCACTACCTGCCCTCGACCGACCGGCAGCTGCGCGACGGCGTCCCGGTGGATTCGATCCTCCGCGGCGAGTGGTCGACCCGGGCCTCGGAGCTGAAACAGATCCTCGCCGAAGCCGCCTCTTCGGGATTCATTGGGGATGAGGTGCCGACCTTCGTCTCCGGCGACTTCAATATTGCTTCCCATCTGGACTGGACGCGGGCGACGAAAAAGCAGCACGGCGGATATGTCATTCCGTGGCCCACCAGCCGGCTGATGGAGGAGGCCGGATTCCGGGACTCCTTCCGCGAACGCTGGCCGAATCCCGTCACCCATCCGGGTAATACCTGGTCGCCCGTCTCGAAAGACGAGCTTCAGTACCGGATCGACTTTATCTATTACCGCGGCCCGGGCGTCCGCGTCGTGGATTCGCGGATGATCGACACCCATCCCGTGCGCTTCCCCTCCGACCATGCCGCCCTGCTCTCCGTTTTTGCACTGGATTGATCCGGCGTCCAGCAGTGAAAAGAGTCGGG
>NZ_CAJTUJ010000093.1 GCF_910579375.1 uncultured Rikenella sp. | reverse complement strand
AGACACGGCCAGAGCATCCCGCAGGGATGCGCTCTGAAGTTTTTTTGGTTCTTTTTGTTCACAAAAAGAACAGTACCCTCCCGGGCAAGTACAGATAAACGAACGATTAAAAACAAAAGTAGGTAAAAAAATGACCAAGTTAAGCGTAAACATCAATAAGATCGCCACCCTGCGTAACTCCCGCGGCGGGAACACGCCCGATCTGCTCGAAGCCGCCCGGAACATCGAGCGGTTCGGCGCACAGGGGATCACCGTGCATCCCCGACCAGACGAGCGTCACATCCGGTACGCCGACGTGCGCGCCTTGAAACCCCTGCTCGCCACCGAGTTCAACATCGAGGGGTACCCCGGCGAACGATTTATCGAACTCGTGAACGAAGTGCGCCCCGCACAGGTCACCCTCGTTCCGGACGGGCCCGATGCCATCACCTCCAATGCCGGGTGGGATACGCTGAAAAACAAAGACTTATTGACAGAAATAACCCAAGGGTTCCAGCAGAACGGCATCCGCGTCTCCATTTTCGTGGATGCCGATCCCCGGATGGTCGAAGGCGCCGCGCAGATCGGCGCCGACCGCGTCGAGCTCTACACCGAAGCCTACGCCACCGGTTATCGCAACAACCGCGAAGCGGCCATCGCCCCGTTCGTGACCGCTGCCGAAGCCGCCGCAGCGTGCGGTTTGGGATTGAACGCCGGGCACGACCTCAGTTTGGAGAATCTTGAATACTTCGCCGCCCGGATTCCGGGGCTGCTCGAAGTCTCGATCGGCCACGCCCTTATTTCCGAGGCCCTGTATCTCGGGCTCGAAAACACCGTCCGGCTCTACCGCCAGAAACTGCGTAACACCGAACGATAGCACCATGGAGGCGACGATTCGAAAAGCCCTGGGCGACCCCCTCTTCCGCCGCATCGGCGCCATCGCCGACCGGCGCGGCGTACAAGCCTATGCGATAGGCGGTTATGTGCGCGACACCTTCCTCCTGCGGCCCTGCACCGACATCGACATCGTCGTCGTGGGGGGAGGCACCGGCGGCGGGATCGCCGTTGCCGAAGAGCTGGGGCGCGAAGTGCGCAGCCGGGTCAATGTTTTCCGGAACTTCGGCACCGCCATGCTGCGCGTCGGCGAGTGGGAAGTCGAATTCGTCGGCGCCCGGCGCGAATCCTACCGCGCCGACTCGCGCAAACCCATCGTCGAGGACGGCACCATGGAAGACGACCAGCGGAGGCGCGACTTTACCATCAACGCCATGGCCTTCGGGCTGAACGGCGACAACTTCGGCGAGCTGGTCGATCCGTTCGGCGGGATGGAGGACATGGAGGCCCAGCTCATCCGGACGCCGCTCGATCCCGACACCACCTTCTCGGACGACCCCCTGCGGATGGTGCGCGCCATCCGGTTCGCCACCCAGCTCGACTTTCGGATCGAACCCGAAACTTTCGCCGCCATCCGGCGCAACCGCGAGCGGATCGGCATCATCTCCCGCGAGCGGATCGCCACCGAAGTCGAGAAGATCATGCGCTCGCCCCGGCCCTCGAAAGGGTGGCGGCTCTTCGACGAGAGCGGCCTGCTGGAGCTGATCTTTCCGCAGCTCGCCCGGCTCAAAGGGGTGGAAACCGTGCGCGGGCGGGGGCACAAGGACAATTTTTTGCACACCCTGAAAGTTTTAGATAATATCGTCCCCCGAACCGACCACCTCTGGCTGCGGTGGGCCGCCCTGCTGCACGACATCGGCAAGCCCCGCACCAAGGCTTGGGACGACCGGGCCGGGTGGACCTTCCACGGACACGAAGTGGTCGGTTCGAAGATGATTCCGGCCATCTTCCGCGAACAGAAACTCCCGATGGACGAGCGGATGAAATACGTCCAGAAGCTCGTTTTTCTCCACCTGCGGCCCATTATCCTGTCGGAAGACGAAGTGACCGACTCGGCCGTGCGGCGGCTGCTGTTCGAAGCCGGCGACGATATCGACGAGCTGATGACCCTTTGCGAAGCGGACATCACCTCGGGCAACGACGCCAAAGTGCGGCGCTACCTGGCCAATTTCGCCCTTGTGCGGCGCAAGCTCAAAGAGATCGAGGAGAAAGACCACATCCGGAACTTCCAGCCCCCGATTACCGGGGAGATCATTATGGAGACCTACGGCCTGCCGCCTTGCCGGGCCGTGGGGGTGATCAAGGAGGGGATCAAGAACGCCATCCTCGACGGCGAGATTCCCAACGAATACGAGGCGGCCTACGCCCTGATGGAGCGACTGGCCGCGGCCGAGGGGCTGGCGCCCTGTCGGCGGGACGAGCAATAAAAAACAGTGTGTCATGATACTACCGATTTACCTTTACGGCACCCCGGTGCTGCGCGAGCAGGCTCGCGAGATCGACCCCGCGACCTATCCCGAGTTGCAGAAACTGATCGACGACATGTTCGAAACGATGCTCCAGGCGGACGGCGTGGGGCTGGCCGCTCCTCAGATCGGCCTGCCGATCCGGCTCTTCTGCATCGACCTGACCCCCGTGGCGAACGAACTGCCCAAAGGGATGCCCCTGCGGCAGGTCTTTATCAACGCCGAGATCTACGAACGCGGCGGCGCGAACATCAAGATGAACGAGGGGTGTTTGAGTTTGCCGGGGTTGAACGAAGATGTGGTGCGTCCGTCGAACATCCGGATCCGCTACATCGACGAGCATCTCCAGCCGCGGGACGAGGCGTTCGACGGCTATCCGGCGCGCGTGATCCAGCACGAATACGACCATACGGACGGGATGGTCTTCACGGATCGGATCGCGCCGTTGCGCAAGAACCTGATTAAATCGAAGCTGGCGGCTTTCGTGAAGGGGAAATACCGGGCATCGTACCGCTGCAAGGCGGCGAAGTAGGGGATAGACGGGCGGCGGACGTCTATTTTATCGATTTACGGAGCGTTCCGTCAGGAACGCTCCGTTTCTTTTGGGGGGCGGTTGGAAAGTTGAGGCGCCCCGAGTCCCCCTCGCACACACAAAAAAGTTCCTCCCGCCCTTGGCCTCGTTCAGAGGGAAGGACGGGAGGAACCCCATTCGCGTCGGACAACACAAACGTTGTGCCCGTTCGCGCCGGACGAATGCCCGATGCCGCAAACGACCGGTCGAACCGTGCGAAACGTCCGGCGAAAGCTATGCCGTAATCTCGATACTGTCGCCCCCGTACACGTTCACGCCCAGATGCTGGGTAATGTACTTGATGGCGAGCTGCGCTTTCACCGAGTTGCCGGCGTCGTCGAGCGGCGGGGCGAAAGCGGCGATTCCAAACCCACCGGGCAGAACGCCCATGATGCCGCCTCCGACACCCGTCTTAGCCGGGATTCCGCTGGTATACATCCAATCGCCCGTGTGTTCGTAGAAGCCCACCGCGGCGATCAACGCCACGATCTTCGGGGCCAGAGCGGACGGAAAAACCTGCTGTTTCGTCACGGGGTTCATGCCGTACGAAGCGATCGTACATCCCGCAACGGCCAGCTGGCGCGCCGTCACTCCCATTGAACACTGGCGCGTGTAGAGGTCCAGCGACATATCCGGATCGTCGTAGATCCGGTCGTAGTTCTTCAGCAGCCACGCGATCGACTTGTTGTTGAAGTTGGTGGCTGTTTCTGACTTGTAGAGCTCCTGCTGCAAAACCAGCGGGGAACCGCACAGATCGGTCATGTTATCCACGATGGCCTGCCACTTGGCGTCGGCATTGCCCACCGGTTTCACCAGGCTACAGGCCGAAATGGCTCCCGAATTGACCAACGGCGTACTCGGGTGGTCTTTTTCGAGCAGAATCGCCATGATGGAGTTAAACGGAAGCCCCGTCGCGTCGGCGCCGATCTTCGCGAGCAGCTCGTCGGCACCCGACTGGCGCAAAACCAGCACGGCGGTGTGCACTTTCGAGATGGATTCGATGCCGAAGACATAGTCCGTGTCGCCGGCTTCGATCAACTCGCCGTTCGGAAGACACAACGCGATCCCGAACAGGTCGGAGGGCACGTTGGCCAGATAGGGAATATAGTCGGCGTTCGCACCTCCGGTGGCGCTTTTCACCTGGTCGTAGGCCTCGGCTACCAAGGCCCGAAGTGATGAGGTCGAAATCGTCTTTTTCATAACCTGAAATTTTATCCGATCGATTTTTTGTGTTCCTGATCATTGTGCTGGAGGGTACTGTTCTCTTTAACTTCGCTCCGCTCGTTTTCCTCCTCGCCGCTCGGCAATTTGCAAACTATGTTTGCATTGCGCTCGCTGGCAGCGTCGGTTGTGAACAAAAAGAACCAAAAAAAACTTTAGACGGATGCTTACGCATCCTCAAGCTGCCGGTCGCCCAAATCTCGGTTGGTTCGTTGGGCTGTGGTTTTCCGGCGCAGCGCGCTAAATAATTGGGCATGATACCCTAAGCGCGCTCGCCGAGAAAACCCAGCCCGACAGATTCACGAAACATGAGGACTGCGGAGCCTAAGGAGTAGCGTAGCTATCATGAAAGTTCTTTGGGTACCTTTCTTGAAAGAAAGGTACGGTTCCATACAGAACAAAGAACGGAATGCAAAAAATCGATCGGATAATTACATGTTATTTTTTACAGCTTTTGCACGCGCCTTTTTTCTTGGCATTTTCGCCCACCTCGTCCGCCTTTTCACCGACCTTGTGCGCCGCCGCCGAGACCGCCGTAGCAGCCGTAGCCACCCCCTTGTTCACCTTCTCCTTGACCGTTTCGGAGACCTGATCCGCCTTTTCTTTGACCGTTTCCTTCATATGTCCGGCCTTTTCCTTCGCCTGATCGGTTTTCTCCTTGACCGTTTCTTTGACCTGTTCGGCCTTTTCTTTCACAGCCTCTTTCATTTGGGCCGCTTTTTCTTTGACCGTTTCTTTGACCTGTCCGGCCTTGATCGACACAGCCGTAGCCGCATCCGAAGCCGCATCTTTTACCGCTTTTCCGGCGTCTTTCAGTTTGCTTTTTGCTCCAGCCAAAGCTACTTTGGCTGCTGCGTTGCTTGCATTTGTTTTCATAACAGATAAGTTTTTAAAAGGTTATATAATAGAGTGAATTAGTGGGTTTTCGAATCGGCCGTTCCGGGCGCCGGCGTCGCAGCGGGAATTTCCCAGTGGAACGGTTGGAAATCGGAGTTCGGGTCGCGCCAGCTCGGTTTGCGCAGCGCGTAGATGATGAACGGCGTGGCCACCACGATCACCGCCCCGACGATCAGCACCCCGAACCACATGCCGTTGCTGATGCCCGAGATGGAGCCCGGCTTCACGAAGCTCAGCACGAAGGCCAGCAGCGAGCCGCAGAACCCGACACCGCCGACCAGCCACAGGAGCGCGTTGCCCTGGCGACCGATCCGGAACGGGCGTTGTTCCTTCGGCATCCGGTAGCGCAGCACGATGGCCGAGGCGAACATCAGCATGTACATGATGAGGTAGAGCAGGACCGTCAGCTGCGAGAGTATCTGGTAGAAGGACTGCACCGACGGCATGATGACGAACAGGAGCCCCAGCAGGGTCACCACCCCGCCCTGGATGTAGAGGATATTCTTCTGCACGCCCAGTTTGTTGGTCTTCTGGAAGAACGGCGGCAGGTAGCCCGAGCGTCCGACGGTGAAGATCCCTTTCGAAGGGCCGGCCACCCAGGTCAGCACGCCCGCCAGCACGCCGAAGGCCAGTGCCACGGCGATCACCGGGGTCGCCCACGTCAGGTGGAGGTATTTCAGGTAGCCGTCGAAGCCGACCAGCAGCGACTGGGTCAGGTTGATGTCCTTGGCGGGCACCACGAAGCCCAGGGCGAAGGTGCCGAGCACGAAGATCAGCACGGTAGCGGCGGCGCTGATAAAGATGGCTTTCGGATAGTTCCGGTCGGGATTCTTGACATCCATCACGTGGACGCCCATCATTTCCATCCCGGCATAGAAGAGGAAGATGCTGGAGGCGAGGACGAGGTTGTCGAATTTCGAAAGGTCGGGGAAGAAGCTCTGGCTCATGTCCATGTGGTTCTGTCCTCCGGTGGCGATGTAGATCACGCCGAAGACGATCAGCAGCCCGGCCGGAATGATGGTGCCGACCATGGCCCCGATTTTCGAGACCTTGCCGACCCACCCCAAGCCTTTGAGCGAGATGAAGGTCGCGATCCAGTAGATGGCCAGCACGACGATCAGCGTATAGAGTTTGTTCGAGGCGAGGGTCATGTCGTGGACTTCGTTCATGCCGATAAAGGCGATGGAGACGGCTCCGAAGGTGAGCACGGTGGGGAACCAGATGGTGCTTTCGACCCACTGGAGGAAGATGGCGAGGAATCCGGCCCGGGTTCCCATGGCTTCGCCCACCCAGCGGAAGACGCCGCCCTGCTTGGTGGAGAACATGGCGGCCAGTTCGGCAGCCACGAGCGCCGTCGGGATCAGGAAGACGATGGCGGCGAAGAGGTAGTAAAACGCGGAACTGAGTCCGTAGGTGGCTTCGGCCGGAAGCCCCCGTAGGCTCACCACGGCGGCGATGTTCATGATGGCCAGCGTCATCACGCTGAGCTTGACCGCGGTGGATTTGGTAGAACTTGCCATGATCGGATAGGTTTTAGAAAATGAATAACTTGATTTTCGGTTCGATAATCCTTTCGTCATATGTGGATCCGGGACGTTCGGTCGTTTGAAGCAGGCTTCGGCCGGTTTTTCGATGGTGCCGGGGAGCGAGCCTTCGGATGGCGTGTCGTCGGTTCGTGACACAGTATTGCAAAGAGCGTGCAATTTCGTTCCGTTTCGCGAGATTTTTTTAAGCCGGGATTTTAACTCGAAGAAAATCTGTTGTTTATAATTCGTCTGCGAAGCGGGGGTTGCGCAGACAACGGGTTGGGCTGAGGCTGGTAGCGGAAATCCGTAAGCATTTCCCGTTCCCGCACCCACAGGGTGTATTGTTAGGGTTCTCTCTGCTTTATTTAGTGTGGCCCGCTTGGCCGACGCGTTCGCGTCATGGCGCGCGGCCGTTATTACTTTTCAGTTGCTCGCGTGCCGTCGCCTAAAGAAGCGATTCAACTATTTCGGCGGTGAGCCGAATGTAGATGAATCGTGCAGGCGCACGAAACAGAGAATCGGGTAGAGGCTGCCAGCAAAACACCCTGCGGGCGCGCCCCGGGCTTCCGCGACGCGGGAGACTATGGACGATTGGGAGGAGTGGTAAATGTCGGCGGCAGCGGATACAGTTGGTCTGTTGCAACCAATAGCATTCACAGTATATTTTTGGCTT
>NZ_CAJTUJ010000092.1 GCF_910579375.1 uncultured Rikenella sp. | reverse complement strand
CCGCAGTGAGGCTGACACGAGGCGGAGAACTGGGGCGAGCTTTGGACTGTGTCTGTTTTTCGGGCGCGAAAGCCGGCCACGGTTTTCGCGCCGCGTTGGGCTGAGCATGGGGCTGTGGATTGGGCGGTGAGTTGGGCAGGGCTTTGGGCGATGCTTGTGCGACCTTTAGGTCGCCGTCCTCGGCGAGGGCGACGCATCAGCGGCGCGTGGGGGGGGCGCGCCGAGGACGAACCTCATAGCAAAGAGGCGTTGCTCTTGCGGTTCTTAGAACCGCCGGGCTTGCGCGCTGGGCCTTCGGCCCACCCGGGGAGCGCGCAGCCCGAAACCAAAATAGGGCGGTGCTGGTGGCGGACTGCAACTCGACGGGGCTCGTTGCAGTCACCGCTGGCGGAGAACTGTTATCGCGCGATTCTTCGAATCGCAAGCATTCCTCCGTTTATTCCGAGAGGCAACGCAACTGAAAACCGTGAACGCGGTGATCCGCAGTGCGGATATTGAGAATCTGTGAACTGAAACTCAAGTCCATGCCGTTGACTCCATTTGTGATGGAAGACCAACTGTACCCGAGGTGGCCGACGCCCGTCAGAGCGCCCAATCGCCCGTTACTGCCTGCGTCGCGGAAGCCCGGGGCGGGATGCGATCGTAAAAACTCGAAACATAGAGCAAATAAATATGGGGCGATTCCGCCGATTCCGCCGATTCCGTTAATTTTGCAGTCGGACGGAAAATGGAAGTGAAAAGTCAATCAATTATTTCAGTATGGATTCAATGAATATGCTGGCTCCGCTCGTCTTCGTGATCGTTTCGCTCGTAGCTGGAGCTATCCTCAAATATGCCCTCAAACGCACTGTACTGCCTTATACCGTCGGGCTTTTCGCCTTCGGACTCCTGGTCGGACTCTGCGACCGGGCGGGACTCTTTGCCCAAGATTCCTTCTTTAAAGCCTCCATCGACTTCGCCGGACATATCGACCCCGATCTGATCCTCTACCTCTTTCTGCCCGTCCTGATTTTCGACGCAGCGTATGAACTGGACGCCCATATTTTCCGGAAAACACTGACCAATGCCACCCTGCTTTCCGTACCCGGAATGGTCGTAGCGATGTTCCTGACCGGACTGTTGATGATGGGCATCCACCTCTTCGCGCCGAGCTACGCCCAGTGGAACTGGAGCCATGCCCTGATGTTCGGCGCGCTGATCAGCGCCACCGACCCCGTGGCCGTCGTCGCCTTGCTCCGAGAGCTCGGCGTCAGCAAACGCTTCTCCACCCTCGTGGATGCCGAGTCGATGCTCAACGACGGAACCGGGATCGTCCTCTTTATGCTCTTTTTCGGAGCCTATACGGCCTCCGGAGCCGTCAAGGCGCCTGTGGCCGGGTTTGTCTATGTAGTGCTCGGCGGCGTATTGCTCGGCGTGATCTTCGGTTGGCTCTGCCTGTGGTTTATCACCCGCAGCCGAACCGACGCGATCGTCCAGAACAGCGCGATTCTGGTCTCGGCCTACGTCACCTTCTTTCTGGCACAGAGCTATCTGGACGTTTCGGGGGTGATCGCCCTGGTGGGGTACGGATTGGTGATCACCTATTACGGGCGGCCGCGGATCGCACCCGAAGTCAACCGCTTCATGCAGGAGTTCTGGGAATTGGCCACCTATGCTGCCAATACGCTGATATTCATCCTGGTGGGCATCGTGATCGCGGTGCAGGTACAGGCCACGTGGGTGGACTTCGCGATTCTGGTGCTGGTGTACATCGGAGTCAATGTGGTGCGGATGACGATGATCGCCCTCTTCTATCCGCTGATGAAACGGTCGGGGTACGGACTCTCGAAACGCGAGGCCGTCATTCTCTGCTGGGGCGGATTGCGCGGGGCGTTGGGGCTGACCCTGGCATTGATGGTCTCCTACACATTGCCCATTCCCGAGCCGGTACGGCGGCAGGTGCTCTTCCTGACCGCAGGGATCGTGACGCTCACCCTGACCGTCAATGCCACCACCGTCGGGTGGCTGTTGCGTAAACTGGGGCTCACGCGAGTGTCGTCGGCCAAAACTTTCCTGAACTATACGATTCAGAAACAGTTGTGCGAAAACACCACGCGGTATTACGGCGAGTTGCAGAAGAACGAAGCATTGCAGGGCGTCGATTGGGTGAAAGTGGCCGCTTTCGTACCCACGCTCGAAGATATTCCCGTGCCGGTGGTGGCCGGGCAGGATTTGGCAGCCAATGTCCGGCTCCGCATATTGGACAAAGAGCGGACACGCTACTGGCAACTCTACGAGAAGGGGATTATTTCGGCCGAGTCGTTGCGACGGTTGCTGGCGACGGTCGAAGAGCTCTACGACGCGGACGGCAAACGACCCCTGTGTGAGCGGGCTCGGCTGTTGGAGCTTCCCGACCTGCCGTTCTACCTGCGGTGGCGGAAACGATCGCGGGAGGTACTCTACCGGTGGGTCGACCGGAATCAGTCGACGACTTTCGTTCGGGTCTACGATGTGGCCCGTGGGCTGATCCACTCGCAACGCACCTCGATTACCTTGTTGGACGAGCTGGAAAGCTCCGATACCCTGAGCGGGGACGACCGTCGGGCCTTGGAAGGACTGCGCGGCGAAGTGCAACGCAATATCGAAGAGAGTCAGACGATTATGGACATGATTGCCCAGCGATTCCCGAGCTCCTACCGGCTGGCCGTCACCCAGAAAACCATCCGGATGCTCATCAGCGAAGAGAAGGCCGAAGTGCTCCGGATGCTGCACGAGGGGCTCGTTATGCCGGACGACGTGCAATCGATGTTGGACGACATCGACCGGCGGTATCGGATGACTACCCCGGATCGGATTCTGCGCGGTTGAGGGCCTCGGATGTGGCGGATCGGGAAAAGTTTGCCGAAATAAATCGGCAGAGTTTGGCCGGTCGGAGAAAAATGCCTATCTTTGCGGTTCGAAACACTAAACAACAAGCGAAACGAACATGTACGCTATCGTAGAAATCGCAGGACAGCAATTCAAAGTTGAGAAGGGTCGCAAGCTCTATGTTCACCGTCTGGCCGACGCCGAAGGCGCCGCCGTGAGCTTCGACAAAGTCCTGCTGATCGACAATGACGGAAAGGTTGCAATTGGCGCACCTACGGTAAAAGACGCCAAAGTGGAAGCTACCGTGCTGAAACACTTGAAAGACGATAAAGTCATCGTCTTCAAGAAGAAACGTCGCAAGGGGTATCAGAAACAGAACGGGCACCGGCAGTGTCTGACCCAGATCGAGATTAAGAATATCATCGCTTAACTCGCTCGCTGTTTCAGAGTTCAATAACGTTTAAAAAGTAAATCGAGATGGCACATAAGAAAGGGGTAGGTAGTTCGAAGAACGGCCGCGAATCGGAAAGCAAACGACTGGGTGTCAAATTGTTCGGCGGTCAGGTGGCCAAGGCCGGGAATATCATCGTGCGGCAGCGCGGAACGGTTCATAACCCGGGCGAAAATGTCGGGATGGGGAAAGACCATACGCTGTTTGCGTTGGTGGACGGTACCGTATGCTTTAAGAAGAAAGCGGAAGGGAAATCTTTCGTGTCGGTGGTGCCGATCGCGGAGTAGTTTTCTTCTGACTTAGGAGAGGATATACGTTATATCCTGAAGATACGAATTGCGCCTCTTTTCTTGTATGATGCAAGAAGAGAGGCGCAAGTTTTTTGCGTCGTGCAGTGTGAGGAATTTTATTGTATCGCCGGATACGTTTCAGGTAGGTCGAATGTCACCAATGTGTAATCCGGTTGTGTCAGTCCGTACAGAGTCTGTTCATCTTCCGAAAGGGTTATCTTGCATAATTCGACATCCGTTTTGAGGCGTGCGATGCGATTCCCGTCGTGATCGTAGATGAAAACGATATCGGCCCCGGCCGGATCCTGATTGTTCGGGCGTTCGAAATATTTGAATAACAAATCGTCATTCCATAAGATATAGATATATTTTTTTCCGATCGCTACATTCCAAGTGTATCCTATTGTCTCCTCGGGTTTGAAAAAGAGCGTCGTACCTCGGACTAAATATGTTTTTTCAGCAAAATTGTCTTCCCATAGTTTGATCGGTTTCCCGTCCCGCATGGCATAACAGCCGATGTAGGGCAATTCATATGGTGCGAAAATAGAAATGCCGTATCCGGCATTCATGCAACCTTGCAACCGGTCTCCGGCATTTGTTATCGATTCCGGGATAGGTGAGTTTCCGAAATATCCGATTTGGTTGAAATCTTTATCCAATAACGAAAAAAAATGGTCTTGTGCATGAAAACATTGTCCCATGTAGTGGTCGTCGCCGATCCGGCACAACTTGGTGTTGTCCTGCAACGGCACATCGCCCTGGTCTACCCGCCGTTTGTCGTGTGCCCGCATGGTCAGAGAATCTCCGCGATCCACCAATGTGTAGGAAATTACGCTCCGGCTCGGCAGGTCGTAGGCCATAAATGTGGAGTCGCTATCCGTATAGGCGAACGGGAATGTCCAAATCACCTCGGTCGGCCCTTTCCCTTTCGCCCCGAACTTGCCGATTTCTTGGAAAGTTTTCAGTGAAATCAGTCGCCCGAAGTTGTCTCCGATGCGCGGAGAAAGCACGACAAGTACTGAATCCAGTCGAAAGAAACCCTCGGGGTATGAGGCAAAAATATCTGAATTCCGAACGGTATGTTTTAGCGGGATTTCCATTCCGAAGTCGGCTTGTCCGGTCGGTTGGGTTTGGCTCCCGCAACTCGCCATTCCCCAAAGGCACCAGCCTGTCGCGAGGAGATAAATGAGGTTTCGCATGATATGTTTCCTGTGGATGCTCTGTAAAGTTAACATAAATTTATCCGATTTTTATCTTCATGATTCAGCACGGGGAAGGCAAGGTGTTAGGAAAGAGACGGCGTTTCTGGGAAAAATCGTAACTTTGACCATCTATACGCACCGCCGCGGTGTGCGACAGACTCATGGAAAATAAAAATACGAAATAAGAGATGCTTACATTGAAACAGATCCGGGAAGAACGCGAGGAAACCCTCGCCCGGCTGGCTAAAAAGGGAGTGGATGCCGCTCCGGTGATCGACAAAATCGGGACGCTGGATGACCGCCGCAAAGCGATTCAGCAGCAGTTGGACGGCAACCTGGCCGAACAGAACCGGATCGCCAAGGAGATCGGCGGGCTGTTTAAGAGCGGCAAAGCTGACGAAGCTAACGCATTGAAAGACAAGGTTGCCGGGTTGAAAGAGCAGTCGAATGCCCTGGCAGAGGAGCAGGCTGCGGTGGTGGCCGAGATGGAGGCGCTGATCGTGAGCTTGCCCAACCGGGCGGCCGAGATTGTACCCGAGGGGAGTTGCGCGGCGGATAACCTCGTTGTGAAGATGGGCGGCCCGGAACCGAAACAGCTCAAGGGAGAGGGGATTTTGCCCCACTGGGAGCTGGCCAAGAAATACGATATCATCGACTTCGAGCTGGGGAACAAACTCACCGGGGCCGGATTTCCGGTCTACAAGGGGAAAGGGGCCCGGTTGCAGCGGGCGTTGATCAACTTTTTCCTCGACATCAACACCGCCGCCGGATTCCTCGAAGTCGAACCGCCGATCATGGTGAACGAGGCGTCGGGCTTCGGCACGGGGCAGCTGCCGGACAAGGAGGGGCAGATGTATCATGCCACGGTCGATAATTTCTACCTGATTCCGACCGCAGAGGTGCCGGTGACCAATATTTTCCGCGACGAGATCGTGGACGAGAAAGAGTTGCCGATCAAGATGACGGCTTATACGCCTTGTTTTCGGCGCGAAGCGGGGTCGTACGGGAAAGATGTGCGGGGGCTGAACCGGCTGCACCAGTTCGACAAGGTCGAAATCGTGCAGGTGGCGCATCCGACGGACTCTTATGATCGGCTGGACGAAATGGTGGCCCATGTCGAGGGGATTGTGCAGAAACTGGGACTGCCGTACCGGATTCTGCGGCTGTGCGGCGGGGATATGAGCTTTACGAGCGCCCTGACCTATGACTTCGAGGTCTACAGCGAGGCGCAGGACAAGTGGTTGGAGGTCTCCTCGGTGTCGAACTTCGAATCGTTCCAGGCCAATCGGCTGAAGCTCCGTTTCCGCAACGCGGAGACCAAAAAGACCGAACTGGCGCATACCCTGAACGGCAGTTCGCTGGCTTTGCCGCGTATCGTGGCGGCTCTGCTCGAAAACAACCAGACGCCGGACGGGATCGTGATTCCGGAGGCGCTCCGGCCCTACACCGGGTTCGATATCATTAAATAGTTGCAGCTTTCGGGCGGTGGAACCTGTCGAATATCGAGATGGCGAAACTCTATGTTATTCCCACGCCGGTGGGAAACCTTGAGGATATCACCCTGCGTGCGATCCGTCTGCTGGGCGAGTGCGACAGCATCGTGGCCGAAGATACGCGGACGAGCGGCAATCTGTTGCGACACTTGGGGATCTCCAAGCCGATGACGTCGTACCATAAGTTCAACGAGCACGGCGTGGTCGAACAGATCGTCCGGCGGATGCTGGAGGGACAGACGGTGGCGTTGATTTCGGATGCGGGCACTCCGGCGATTTCCGATCCGGGCTATCTGTTGGTGAACCGTGCGATCGAGGCGGGGATCGCGGTCGAGACGTTGCCGGGGCCGACGGCGTTCGTACCGGCGCTGGTAAACAGCGGATTGCCGTGCGACCGGTTTGTATTCGAGGGTTTTCTGCCGCAGAAAAAGGGGCGGCAGAGCCGGTTGCAGCAGCTGGTTACGGAGCCGCGGACGATGATTTTTTACGAGTCGCCTCATCGGGTGGGGAAGACGCTGGCGCAGTTGGTCGAGTTTTTCGGCGAGACGCGTCGGGGGGCGGTGTGCCGGGAGATTTCGAAGAAATTCGAGGAGACGGTGCGGGGGACATTGGCGGAGCTGGCAGCTCGTTATGCGGAACAGGAGCCGAAAGGCGAGATCGTCTTGGTGATTGAAGGGGCGCGGGATTGAGGGCGCGGATGTCGTAAGCTGCATGCGGATAGAGACCGGGGTGAGGAATTGGGGCGAG
Organism: uncultured Rikenella sp.; assembly: GCF_910579375.1. Lineage (GTDB taxonomy): Bacteria > Bacteroidota > Bacteroidia > Bacteroidales > Rikenellaceae > Rikenella. Next base: position 265 of record NZ_CAJTUJ010000092.1, on the reverse strand, counting down.
GCAGCTTGAGGATGCGAAGCATCCGTCTAAAGTTTTTTCGGTTCCTTTTGTTCACAACCGACGCTGCCAGCGAGTGCAATGCAAACGCAGTTTGCGAATTGCCGAGCGGCGAGGAGGAAGGCGAAGCCAACGAGAACAGTTCGAAGGCGGGTCAAAGCTCAACCGCGCGCGACTGCTGGAGAAGGAAATCATTCAAACGCGTGTTTCGCGTTTGAATAAGATTTCCGCCAGCGCGCGGACAAAGGGTTGGGCTGAGACGGCTGTT
>NZ_CAJTUJ010000091.1 GCF_910579375.1 uncultured Rikenella sp. | reverse complement strand
GGGGGGGGGGTATGCGGAGGATTACAAGATTCTGTCGAGGAAGATCAGGGAGGTCAATGAGACGATTCCGCCGCTGATCAATGCGTACATGAGTCTATCGCCGACGATGAAGGTGTTCGACACGGCGCTCAATCCGGATTTCGGGAATGTGGAGGAGACGGGGATTCTCATCACGCTGAGCGAGTTGTATGTCCAAAAGGTGGAACGACATCTGGCGAATATCGAGTAGGGGGGGCCGGGGCGGCGGGGTTTCCGCTATTCGGTCTCGGGTGTGTCGGTGAGGGGTGCCGCCGCCCCGGGCTTTCGCGGCCATATCTATGGGGTGCTGTACAATGTCTGTCTGGGCGGGGGTGGCTGGTCGTCTTCCACAAACGGCATTTACGGCTTGTTCTTGTACTTCCACACGCAAATCCTCAATCCGGGTAACTCGGATGATCGCGCCTACGGTTTTCCGTTGCGGTGTCTCTCGGAATAGACAGGAGGGGTAACGCGTTTTGGGCAGCCTCTACCCTACTTTTGAGCGGAATCCTGCGGCTCGCAGATCCGCCCGGGCCGGAGCCACCCCAGGCGTAGGCCTGCAACGTCGCGATGCTCGTTTTGCCCACGCTGGCTCCGACCCGCTCCTAATCAACCAAAATCTTTGCCCCGTGCTTGGTTCGCACGTGGCCTCTACCCTATTCTCTGTTTCGCATTCTCTGTTCGCGCGCCGGGGGAAATCTTGTCAAAACGTGCCAACACATTTTGACGATTTCCCTTTTTAGGCGTGGCGCGCGGCTGTCCTACAGGAGGGTACTGCCCTTACGCCGGGCGGGCGCACCCTTCGGGTGATTTAATGGCAGCCTCTACCCCCATTCTTTGTCCGCGCGCTGGCGGAAATCTTATTCAAACGCATCACACGCGTTTGAATGATTTCCTACTTCAGCAGTCGCGCGCGGGTCGAGCTCTGTGCCGGACAGAACTGTTCTTTTTGTGAACAAAAAGAACCAAAAAAACTTCAGAGCGCATCCCTACGGGATGCTCTGGCCGGGTCGGCCCGATTGAGCTGGATTTTCAGCGGGCGCGCCGGGGGTGCGGCGACCGAAGGGCGGAAAATGGCCTAATACAAAGCTACGGCGACCTAAAAAGGTCGCCGTAGCTTGTTTGGCTGCGTACTATGCGCGGCTTTCTCCGCTCTCTCTTCTCTCCCAAACCCTGGGATCAAGAGAGGGCGGATAATTGCGCTTCCAAGGTGCGGATCTTCGATTCGGCGTCGGACTGCTTGGCGCGCTCGTTGGCGATCACCTGCTCGGGGGCGTTCTGCACGAAACGCTCGTTCGACAGCTTCTTCTCGACGCTGGACAAAAAACCGCGCATATACTCCAACTCTTTCTCGATCCGCGCGCGCTCGGCGGTGGCGTCGACCTGTACCAAATCGCCTAAGGGCAGGAGGTATTCGGTGGTCTTCACGATAAAGGTCGAGGCGCCGGTCGGTTTCTCGGTGCCGGGAGTCAGGGCGGTTACTGAGGAGAGGTTACCCATCTTCACGAGAATGGGCTCGAACTCGGCGGGATAGTTGTCGTCGGAGACGTAGAGCAGCTCCAGGGGCTCTTTCTGGGCGATGTTCTTCCCTTTCCGCGCGTTACGAATGCCGCCGACGATCTCTTTCACGAGTTCGAAGCGTTCAACAAGGGTAGCGCCGCGGGAGGTAATCTCGCACGGGGCGTAGCGGCTTACCATAATCGACTCGCGCGGCCCCCGATCGGCGATGTAGTGCCATATCTCTTCGGTAATAAAGGGCATGTAGGGGTGGAGCTGCTGGAGGAGCTGCTCGAAGTAGCCGAGGGTGGCGCGATAGGTGACGGCGTCCATCGGTGTCCCGTAGGCGGGTTTCACCATCTCGAGGTACCACCCGGAGAAGTCGTCCCAGAAGAGTCGATACAGGCTCATCAGGGCGTCCGAAATGCGGAACGCGGCAAAATGTTCGTCGATCTCGGCCACGGTGGCGGCGAGTTTCGCACCGAACCACTCAACGGCGACGCGGGCGGATTCGGGCTGGGGCAAGGATGCCCCTTCCGGGGTGTCCCACATCTTGATGAGGCGGAAGGAGTTCCAGATTTTGTTCCCGAAGTTCCGCCCTTGCTCGATCAGGGATTCGTCCCAAATAATGTCGTTCCCGGCTGAGGAGCAGAGCATCATGGCCACGCGCACGCTGTCGGCGCCGTACTTGGCGATCAAATCCAGCGGGTCGGGCGAGTTGCCGAGCGATTTGCTCATCTTCCGACGCAGTTTGTCGCGCACGATGCCGGTCAGATAGACGTTGCTGAAGGGGCGTTCGCCTTGATATTCGTAGCCGGCGATGATCATACGGGCGACCCAGAAGAATAGAATCTCCGGCGCAGTGACCAGGTCGTTGGTCGGGTAATAGTACGCAATCTCTTTGTTGTGCGGGTCGAGGATGCCGTCGAACACGGACTGGGGCCACAGCCACGAAGAGAACCAGGTATCCAGCACGTCGGGATCGCGGGTCAGGTCGGTTTCGGTCAAGGTGTCGTTCCCGCTCTTGGCACGGGCCAAAGCCACCGCCTCTGCCGCGGTCTCGGCGACGACAAAGCCGCCGCCAAGATGCTGCGGAATATAGTAAGCCGGAATCTGCTGACCCCACCATAGCTGCCGGCTGACGCACCAGTCTTTGACGTTTTCCATCCAGTGGCGGTAGGTGTTCTTGAACTTGGCAGGAACCAACTTAATGACATCCTCCATCACTGCCCGCAACGCAGGTTGGGCGAGTTCGTCCATCCGAAGGAACCACTGCATGGAGAGTTTCGGCTCGATAACGGCGCCGCTCCGCTCGGAGGTGCCGACTTTGTTGGTGTAGGCTTCGACTTTTTCGAGCAGACCGGCCTCTTGCAAATCGGTCTCGATCTGCTGACGTACGGCGAAGCGATCCATCCCGACATAAAGCCCGGCGGCTTCGCTGAGGGTGCCGTTGTCGTTGAAGATGTCGATGCTGGGCAGGCCGTGCTTTTCGCCGAGCATGTAGTCGTTCACGTCATGCGCGGGGGTCACTTTCAAGCACCCTGTCCCGAATTCGATGTCGACGTACTCGTCTTCGATCACGGGAATCGACCGCCCGACGAGGGGCACGATCACTCGCCGCCCCTTGAGCCAGGCGTTTTTCGGGTCGTTGGGGTTGATGCACATGGCGGTGTCGCCCATAATGGTCTCGGGACGCGTGGTAGCGACAACGGCGTATTGGGGCGCGGAGGAATCCGAGTCCGGATTTTCGACCATGTAGCGCAGGTAGTAGAGTTTCCCGTGCTCCTCCTTATAAATCACCTCCTCGTCCGAAATAGCGGTCAAGGCCGCAGGGTCCCAGTTGACCATCCGGACGCCGCGGTAGATCTTCCCTTTATTATAGAGGTCGACGAAGACGTGGATGACGGCGTCGCTCAGCCGTTCGTCCATGGTGAATTTGGTGCGGGCCCAGTCGCAGGAGGCGCCGAGTTTCTTGAGCTGTTCGAGGATGATGCCGCCGTGTTTCTCTTTCCATTCCCAGGCGTGGCGAAGGAACTCTTCGCGGGTGAGGTCGCTCTTTTTGATCCCTTCGTTGGCGAGTTTCTGGACGACTTTGGCTTCGGTGGCGATGGAGGCGTGGTCGGTGCCGGGCACCCAGCAGGCGTTTTTGCCTTGCATCCGCGCGCGGCGCACGAGGACGTCCTGGATGGTGTTGTTCAGCATGTGGCCCATGTGCAGCACGCCGGTCACGTTGGGCGGCGGGATCACGATGGTATAGGGCTGGCGGGCGTCGGGTTCGGAGTGGAAGAAGCCGTTCGCCATCCAGTAGGCGTACCATTTGTCTTCTTTCTGGGCGGGGTCGTATTTGGCAGGTATCTCTGTCATTTTGTCCGGTTTTTTAGGGTTCCCTTCGTTTTGCATGCTTTTTGCAAAGCACGCAGAGGGACAAAATTACAAAACTGTTTCCGATTAACCGAACGCTTCGGGGAGGGGGTGGCAAAAAATAAAGCGGAGGGGTTCGGCGTTTTTTTAATATTTTTGCAGAATGCCTCGCTGCGCGGCAGTGGGCCAAATAGTACAGAAAGGTTTGATTATGAGCAAGAAACAAAATACGTGGATCGACCGGTTGTCGGGTATCTCGGATGTGTTGGACGGAAAGAGCCAGGTGATTCCGATCGTGGCGGCGGAGGATGACGAACCGCAGGGGGGGACGTTGCCGGAGTTGTTGCCGATTCTGACGCTGCGCAGTTCGGTGCTCTTCCCGGGGGCGATCACGCCGATTACGGTGGGGCGAGAAAAGTCGATGAAGCTGGTCAAGGAGGTGGAGGAGAACGGGGGGATGCTGGGGGCGTTATTGCAGAAGGAGGCGGAGGTGGAGAATCCGGGGCCGGAGGATCTCTATGCGGTGGGGACGGCGGCACGGATACTGAAGGTGCTGGAGATGCCGAACGGAAACCTGACGGTGATTCTGCACGGGGTGGAAAAGTTTGAAATCAAGGAGTTCGTCAGCTCGGAGCCGTTCTTCAGGGCGAGTGTCAGGCCGCTGAAGGATGTCACGCCGGAGAAGGCGAATATCGAGCTGGATGCGCTGATCGAGTCGGTCAAGGAGGTGGCGCTCAGGATTATCGGGATGTCGTCGAATATCCCGCAGGAGGCGACGTTCGCGATCAAAAATATCGATAGCAGGAGGGGGTTGATCAATTTCATCAGCTCGAATATCGAGTTGCCGGATTCGGATCGGCAGGCGCTGCTGGAGGCGCCGGGGCTGGTGGCGAGGGCGAGGAAGCTGCTGGAGATTCTGGTGAGGGAGCAGCAGCTGATCGAGCTCAAAAACGAGATCCAAAGCAAGGTGAAGGAGGATATCGATCAGCAGCAGAGGGAGTATTTCCTGCAACAGCAGATTCGGACGATTCAGGACGAACTGGGGGGGAATCCGGCGGAAAGGGAGGTGGAGGAGTTGCGCGAAAAGGCGCAGACGAAAAAATGGAGCGAGGGGGTCAAGGAGGTGTTCTTCAAGGAGTTGGATAAGCTGGATCGGATGAATCCGGCGGTGGCGGAGTATTCGGTGCAGATGAATTACTTGCAACTGATGCTGGAGCTGCCGTGGGAGGAGGTGACGAAGGATAATCTGGACTTGAAGCGGGCGAAGCGGCTGCTGGATGCGGATCATTTCGGGCTGGACGATGTGAAGGATCGGATCTTGGAGCACTTGGCGGTGCTGAAGCTGAAGGGGGATTTGAAGTCGCCGATTCTGTGTCTGTACGGGCCTCCGGGGGTGGGGAAAACGTCGCTGGGGAAGTCGGTGGCGGCGTCGCTCAAACGGAAGTTCGGGCGGATTTCGCTGGGGGGGATGCACGATGAGGCGGAGATCAGGGGACACCGACGGACGTATATCGGGGCGATGCCGGGGCGGATTTTGCAGACGATCCGGCGGGCGGGGTCGTCGAATCCGGTGATTATTCTGGACGAGATCGATAAGGTGGGGCAGTCGAATCACGGGGACCCGGCGTCGGCGCTGCTGGAGGTGCTGGATCCGGAGCAGAACAGTACGTTCCACGACAATTACCTGGATACGGAGTACGATCTCTCGAAGGTGTTGTTCATCGCGACGGCGAACAATATCGGGAATATCTCGTCGGCGCTGCGCGACCGGATGGAGATGATCAATGTCAGCGGCTACCTGCTGGAAGAGAAGGTGGAAATCGTCAAGCGGCACTTGCTGCCGAAGCAGTTAGAGGCGCACGGGGTGACGGCGGAGCAGCTCAAGCTGGGCAAGCGGGCGATCGAGAAGATTGTATCGGAGTATACGCGGGAGTCGGGGGTGAGGACGCTGGACAAGCTGATTGCCAAGATTGTCCGCTACAGGGCGAAGGAGATCGGGATGGAGGAGCCGTTCGAGGCGACGGTCTCGCCGGAGGGGGTGGAGAAGATGCTGGGGGTGCCGAGGTTCCTGAACGAGATGTACGAGGGAAATCAGCATGTGGGGGTGGTGACGGGGCTGGCGTGGACGGAGGTGGGGGGGGATATCCTCTACATTGAGTCGTCGCTGAACCGCGGCAAGGGAAATCTGATTATCACGGGGAATCTGGGGGATGTGATGAAGGAGTCGGCGTCGATCGCGCTGGGATGGGTGAAGGCGCATGCGGAGCAGTTGGGGATACGGCAGGAGTTGTTCGAGGAGAACGATATTCACATCCATGTGCCGGAGGGGGCGATTCCGAAGGATGGGCCGTCGGCGGGGATCACGATGGTGACGGCGCTGGCGTCGGTCTTCTCGGGGCGGAAGGTGCAGGCGCGGTATGCGATGACGGGAGAAACGACGCTCCGGGGAAAGGTGTTGCCGGTGGGGGGGGTGAAGGAGAAGATTCTGGCGGCGAAGCGGGCGGGGATTACGGATATCATCCTCAGCGCGGAGAACCGGAAGGATATCGAGGAGATCAAGCCGGAGTATGTCAAGGGGCTGGCGTTCCACTATGTCACGACGCTGGAGGAGGTCTTGAAGCTGGCGCTGGTGTGAGGGGGTGTCTTCGAGGGGGAGGCTATTTGATCGGGAGGCTCTCTGGGGCCTCCTTTCTTTTTATAGGCTTTTTGAGTTTTTTGGGGGCGGGAGGTTTTTGTTTGTGGGCGCCTTTTTTGGGGGAGGCCCCATTTTGGGGGTGGCCTTTTTTGGGGGCCTTTGTTTGTGGCGCTCCATTTTTGGAGGCTGCCCCGGGCTACCGCGATCATGCGGATGGCGTGCAGCGTAGCGTCGGCAACCTCGGTTACAGCTGGTCTTCCGCCACGAGCGGCATCGGCGGCCTGCACTTGGGTTTCCACGTGACGTGGCTCAATTTCAGAGGCCAGGGCCACCGCGGCTACGGTTTTCAGTTGCGTTGCCTCTCGGAATAAACGGGGACGTCGTTCTTGGGGCCGAGGCGGCCCATTCCGAGTGCCGGGAGGCACCTGCCCGCCCGGCGGACGCGTTCGCACCACGGCGGGCGGCTTTTATTACTTAAAAGTAACCGAGCGCCGTACCTTAGGAGGGAAATTCGTCAAAACTCGCTTGCGTGTTTTGACAAGATTTCCGCCAGTGCGCGAACAAAGAATGGGGCTGAGGCTGCCATTTGCCCACCGCGGGCACGCGGGGCCTGCCCGGCCCGAGGGCAGTCTCCTCCTATAGCCAAAGCCGCGCGCCGCCGCCTGAAGAAGCGATTCAGCTATTTCGGCGGTGAGCCGAAATAGAATGAATCGCGCAGGCGCGCGAAAACGCGGCGGAGCGAAAGCGGAGCCGCAGTGAGGCCGACACGGGGCGGAGAATTGGGCTGTGCT
>NZ_CAJTUJ010000090.1 GCF_910579375.1 uncultured Rikenella sp. | reverse complement strand
TATATTCGGCTACCGCCGAAATAGAATGAATCGCTTCTTTAGGCGGAGCGCGCGTTTGTCCTATAGGAGAGGACTGCCCTTACGCCGGGCGGGCGCGCCCACAGGGCGTTTTAATGCCAGCCTCTACCCTATGCAACGCGGGCAGCCTCAGTCCAACTCCCTATTCCGCGCGCTGGCGGAAATCTTATTCAAAGCGCAAGACGCTTTGAATGATTTCCTACTCCAGCAGGCCCGCCCCGTTTATTCCGAGAGGCAACGCAACTGAAAAGCGTGCGCCCGATTGTTGGCACGTTCCGGACCAGCGTGTGTCGTTTTGAAATCCAAACTTCCGCCATTTGTTTCGCAAGCCGTCGCAGACCAGCTATAGCCCAACAGCCCCACGTCCAGCAGAGCCCCGAACCGGTCGAAACGACCCCCGTCGCGGTAGCCCGGGGTTTACATTCAGACACAAAAAGCATTCAGACATAAGGCGCACAGATACAAAAAACAGCGGTTCTGTCCCGAAAGAGCAGAGCCGCTGCCATATACCCAGTTGAAAAACAAGGCGAGCGCTATCCGATCCGTTCGACCGTCACCGTCAGCGGCAGTTCGTCGATCTCGATCTCCGACCGCTGCCGCCCCTGCGCTATTGAGACCCCTCCCTGCGCCAATGTCTGCGCCGCGATATAATCCGCAAACCGGCTCACCGCCTCATCCGTCTCCGGATTCGACTCCACCACGACCCGAATTTTGTCCGTCACCTCGAAGCCCTGCTCCTTGCGCAGGTTCTGGATCCGGTTCACCAGCTCGCGCGCCATCCCCTCCGCCCTGAGCTCCGGCGTCACCTCGATGTCCAGCGCAATGGTCAGCGTCCCCTCCGTCGCCACCAACCAGCCCGGCATATCCTCCGACGTGATTTCGAAATCCGCCCGTTCCACCGGCAGCACCTCGCCCCCCGCAATCGCCAGGTCATAAGTCGCCGCACCCCCTGTCGAACCCAACGCCTCGATCGCCGCGATATCCTCCTGCGAGAACTCCGCCACCGCCGCCGCAATCGCCTTCATCTGTTTGCCGTACTTCGGCCCCAGCGTCTTGAAATTCGGTTTGATCCGCTTGGTAATGATGCCCGTCGTCTCGTGCAGATACTCCACCTCCTTGACATTCACCTCATTCAGAATAAGTGACTCGACCGCCTCCAGCCGCCTTTGTACCGCCGCGTCCAACACCGGAATCATCATCTTCTGCAACGGCTGCCGCACCTTGATATTGACCTTCCGCCGCAACGCCAGCACCATCGACGACGCCCGCTGCGCCAGCTCCATCCTCCGCTCCAGCTCCTCATCCACCAACGCCGCATCGTACACAGGGAACTCCGCCAAATGCACCGACCCCTCCTCATTGTGCGTCAAATCTCGATAGATTCTGTCCGAGATGAACGGCGCGAACGGCGCCGCCAGCAGCGCGACCGTCTTCAGGCAAGTGTACAGCGTCTGGAACGCCGCCCGTTTGTCCCGCGTCATCTCCCCTCCCCAGAACCGTTTCCGATTCAGGCGCACATACCAGTTCGACAAATTCTCATCCACGAACGTCGCAATCGCCCTCGCCGCCGGCGTCGGGTCATACGCCTCCAAAGAGTCCGTAACCGTTTTCACCAGCGTATTGAGCAAAGAGATGATCCACCGGTCGATCTCCGGCCGCTCCGCCACCGGCACGAAATCCGCCGCCAGAGAATCAGCCGTGAACCCGTCCACATTGGCATACAGCGCAAAGAAGCTGTACGTATTATAGAGCGTTCCGAAGAACTTTCTCCGCACCTCGTCCACCCCGTCCGTGTCGAACTTCAGGTTGTCCCACGGCTGCGAGTTCGAAATCATGTACCACCGCACCGCATCCGCCCCGAACCGATCCATCACCTCGAACGGATCCACCGCATTCCCCAACCGCTTCGACATCTTGTTTCCGTTTTTGTCCAGCACCAAACCGTTGGAGATGATATTCCGGAACGCCACCCCGTCGAACAGCATCGTCGCCAGCGCATGGAGCGTGAAGAACCACCCCCTGGTCTGATCCACCCCCTCCGCGATGAAGTCCGCCGGGTAAATCTTCCCCTTAAAATCCACTTCGTCGACCTCGAACGGATAATGCACCTGCGCATACGGCATCGCCCCGCTGTCAAACCAGACGTCGATCAAGTCCGGCTCCCTCCGCATCGGTTCCCCCTTGGATGAAACGAGTACGACATGGTCCACATACGGCCTGTGCAGGTCGAAACCGTCATAATTCGCCTTCGAAAAATCCCCCTCTTTATACGAGGCCAACGGATTCTCCGTCATCACCCCCGCCGCAATCGACCGCTCGATCTCAGCTTTGAGCTCCGCCACCGACCCGATACACTTCAATTCACTGTGATCCTCCGTCGCCCAGATCGGCAGCGGCGTCCCCCAATACCTCGACCGGCTCAGGTTCCAGTCCACCAGGTTTTCGAGCCACTTCCCGAACCTCCCCTCGCCCGTCGAAGCCGGTTTCCAGTTGATCGTCCTGTTGAGGTCGATCAACCGATCCTTCACCGCCGTCGTCCGGATGAACCACGAATCCAGCGGATAGTACAGCACCGGTTTGTCCGTCCGCCAGCAGTGCGGATAGTTGTGCGTATGCTTCTCGATCTTGAACGCCTGGTTGTTGGCCTTCAGCATCATACAAATTTCGACATCCAGCGTCTCGTCCTTCTCCGTCTTGGCCGGATCGTAGGCATTCTTGACGAACTTGCCCGCGAACTCGTTATAAGAAGCGTCCACATACTTGGCCACAAACTCCGGATCGAGGTCATCCGTCAGGAAGAATTTCCCCGTCCGATCCACCATCGGCTGCCACTTGCCCGCCTTATCCAACAAGAGCATCGGCGCAATGCCGTTCTGTTTCGACACCCGGTCGTCGTCCGCCCCGAACGTCGCCGCGATGTGCACGATCCCCGTCCCGTCCTCCACCGTCACATAATCCGCCGCAATCACCCGGAACGCATCCCCGCCCAGCTCCGTCAGAGCGGGCTTGATCCACGGAATCAGCTGCTCATACCGCACCCCCTCCAACTGAGAGCCCGTATATTCACGAACAACCGTATAGTCCGCGATCTTCGCCCCCGCCATGGTCTTCTCCAGCAACTCCTTGGCCAGTATCACCGTCTGCTCCGTCCCCGTGTACGGATTGGCGCAGATCACCTGCACATACCGGATATTCGGCCCCACCGCCAGCGCCATATTGCTCGGCAGCGTCCACGGCGTCGTCGTCCACGCCAGGAAATACAAATCCCCCCGCACAGCAGCCTCCCCGCCCTCCGTCGCCGCGAACAGGAATTCGCTGCGCTCGTCTCGGATAATCTTGAACTGCGCCGTGCAGGTCGTGTCCTTCACATCCCGATAACACCCCGGCTGGTTGAGCTCATGGTTGCTCAAGCCCGTCCCCGCCGCCGGCGAGTAAGGCTGAATCGTATACCCCTTGTATAAGAGCCCCTTCTCGTACAGCTGCTTGAGCATCCACCACAGCGTTTCGATGTACTTGTTGTCGTAGGTGATATACGGATTCTCCATATCGACCCAATATCCCATCTGTCGGGTGAGCTTGTTCCACAACCCCGTGTACTCCATCACCGCCTCGCGGCACTGGCGGTTGTAGTCCTCGATCGAGATGGTTTTTCCGATATCCTCCTTCGTGATCCCGAGCTTCTTTTCGACCCCCAGCTCCACCGGCAGCCCATGCGTATCCCACCCCGCCTTCCGGTGCACCAGGAATCCCTTCTGCGTTTTGTAGCGACAGAATACATCCTTGATCGTTCGTGCCATGACGTGGTGAATCCCCGGCACCCCGTTCGCCGACGGCGGCCCCTCGTAGAATACGAACGTCGGGTGTCCTTCTCTGGTTTCGATACTTTTTCTGAAAGTCTCCTCCTTGTCCCACAGCGTCCGCACCTCCGTGCCGATCGCGGCGAGATCGAGTCCTTTATACTCGGTGAATTTTTTGCTCATGGATCTGTGATTTCAGCGATTGACAAAGGTATGGAATTTCCGGGAAAAAGTCGGCAGGAGCAGCCGTTCAGGATTTGGCGAGCGCGCTTTCGCCCGTGCCGGACAGAGAATGGGCCGAACAGGTTAAGCGATACGCAGTATCGCTCCGTCCCGCCGGGGCGCTCATCGGGCGTTTTGTCAGGGTTGTCTCTGCCTTATTAGCCGTCCGCCGCCCGGGCAGGGCAGTTCCAGGCGGCTCGAAGCTCGACCGCGCGCCGTAGCCTTAAGAGGGAAATCGTCAAAATACGTTGGCACGTTTGACAAGATTTCCCCGGCGCGCGAACAGAGAGCTGGGCTGAGGCTGCCATTTGCCCACCGCGGGCCCGCTTGGCCGACGCGTTCGCGTCATGGCGCGCGGCCGTTATTACTTTTCAGTTGCTCGCGTGCCGTCGCCTAAAGAAGCGATTCAGCTATTTCGGCGGCGAGCCGAAATAGAATGAATCGCGCAAGGCGGGCGAAAACGCGGCGGAGCGAAAGCGGAGCCGCAGTGAGGCTGGCACGGGGCGGAGAACCGGGCTGTGCTTGGGGTTGTGCCTGTTTTTCGGGCGGGAAAACCGCAACCGGTTTTCCCGCCGCGCTGGGCCGAGCATAGGGTTTGGATTTAGGCGGTGGATGGGGCTGAACCGTTTGACGGGCTTTGGGCCAAGAGCGAGTAGCGCGGTTCTTCGAACCGCCGGCCTCGTCGCCCAGCGGCGAAGCCGCTCGGGGGGGTGGGCGACAGGCCGAATATGACAGCCTTGGGGTGGTGAATGGGCTTTGTTCTTGCGACTCGTAGAGTCGCGCGGGCCGGACGCCTCCCCTCGGGAGGCCCGCAACACGCCGCTCCGCGTCGAAAATTGCGATATCTCCCGGGCGTCCTACCCACTTCCTACAAGAGTGAATGACACGGGCCGGAGCCAGCGGGGCCGGAAACGAGCTCCGCGAAGTTGCAGGCCTACGCCGGGGGTGGCTCCGGCCCGGGCGGCTCTGCGAGCCGCAGAGTGCAAATGGGGTAGGGCGGCCCGTTGCTTGGGGTAGCTCTCGGGTAGAGGTTGCCAGTTTTTAGGCCGAGGCTGCCATTAAAACGCCCTGTGGGCGCGTTTATTCCAAGAGGCAACGCAACTGAAAACCGTGGGCACGATGATCCGAATAGCTGATGTTGAGCATGCGGGAATAGAATTTCAATTCCAAACCGTTGATGTCATTGGTGGCGGACGACCAGCTAAAACCGTCGTTGCTGATTCCGGTCAATGTACCCTCTCCGAAACTGCGGAAGCCCGGGGCGGGGCATCCTTTTTGCTCAGAAGTATTTTATATTCGCCTCGGTCGGCGAAAATCCGAAGGAATACCGGTGGGAACGAATTTATAAATAGAACGTTATGGCAACGAGGATCGCATTTTACGGAGCACAGCCTTACGACCGTGAGTCCTTCGACCACGTTAACGAGGCCTATGGATTCGACATCAGCTATTATAAAGGGCATCTGACCGCCGAGAGCGCGGTGTTGGCCAAAGGTGCCGGTGCCGTGTGCGTCTTCGTGAACGACACCGCCGACGCCGCGACGATTCGAGCCTTGAAAGAGCAGGGAGTGCCGTTGATTGCCTTGCGGTGTGCCGGATTCAACAACGTCGATCTCGAAGCCGCCCGGCGCGAAGGAATTCGGGTGGTGCGCGTGCCGGCCTATTCGCCGCATGCCGTGGCCGAACACGCTGTCGCCCTGATGCTCTCGCTCAATCGGAAAATCCATCGGGCCTATTGGCGGACGAGGGACGGAAATTTTGCCCTCCACGGATTGATGGGATTCGATATGTACGGAAAAACCGCCGGGATTATCGGAACGGGCAAGATCGCGCGGATATTGATTCATATTCTGCGCGGGTTCGGGATGGAGGTCGTCGGATACGACCCGTTTCCCGACGAAGCGTTTGCCAGTGAGGCGGGGATGCGGTATGTGTCGCTCGACGAGCTGTATCGACGGTCGGATATCATTTCGTTGCACTGTCCGCTGACCGAACAGACCCGGTATCTGATCGACGATCGGGCCATCGGACGGATGAAACCCGGCGTGATGCTCATCAATACGGGTCGCGGCGGGTTAATCGACACCCAGGCGCTGATCGAGGGGCTCAAACAGAAACGGATCGGGGCGGCCGGGCTGGATGTGTACGAAGAGGAGGGGGATTATTTCTATGAGGACAAGTCGGACAAGATCATCGACGACGATGTGCTGGCCCGGCTCCTCTCGTTCAACAACGTGATCGTGACCTCGCATCAGGGGTTCTTTACCGAGGAGGCTTTGGCCAATATCGCGCATACGACACTCTCCAATATCCGGGATTTCGAAGCGGGAGCGCGGTTGGCGAATGAAGTGACGGGAGACGGGCGGTAATTCATTGGGCCGGAGGATATTCCGGTCTCGTTATTCGAAAATTGGCTTTGACCATGCGGTTGCATATTTCGCCGTGTCCGAACGACACGTTTATTTTTCACGCCTTGATCCACGGATTGGTGGATACCGAGGGATTGGATTTCGACGTGCGGTTTGATGATATCGAGGCCTTGAACCGTGCGGCGATCGAGCGGGACGGCGAAGAGGATGTGATCAAGATCAGTTATGCGGCGTTGCCGGAGGTGGCGGGTGCGTTTCGGCTGCTCGACAGCGGGAGTGCGCTGGGGCATGGGAACGGGCCGCTGCTGGTAAGTCGCCGGGCGATCGGGGCGGAGGAGTGGCGTGAGGCGCGGGTCGGGATTCCGGGCGAGCGCACGACGGCCAATCGGCTGCTGTCGTTGCTTTTTCCGGAGGCGATCCATAAACGGGCCATGCTCTTTTCCGAAATCGCTCCGGCGGTGGCGGCGGGGGAGTTGGAGGCCGGAGTCCTGATTCACGAGGGGCGTTTTACCTATGCGGCGCAGGGGTTGCAGCTGGTGGCCGACTTGGGCGAGTTGTGGGAGCGACGCACGGGGCTGCCGATTCCGTTGGGAGGGATTGTGCTGCACCGTCGCCACGGAGCTGAAATGGCGGAGCGGGTCGCGCGGGTGATTCGGCGGAGCATCGAATACGCGCAGGCGCATCCGGAGGCGTCGGCGGAGTTTGTCCGAACCCACGCGCAGGAGCTGGAGGCGGAGGTGAGGCAAAAGCATATCTCTTATTTCGTGAACGATTATTCGCTGTCGTTGGGTGCTGCGGGGCTGGAGGCGGTGTTGCGCTTGACGGCTCTTGATCGTTCGGTGTTGCTGTGAATTTTGGACTTATTGTTTTTGAGTAGGACGGAACTGCCGCTTTCTTGTAAGAAAGCG
>NZ_CAJTUJ010000089.1 GCF_910579375.1 uncultured Rikenella sp. | reverse complement strand
TGCGCGGGCGGCGTCCGGGTGACCCCGGCGGGACGGAGCGATACTGCGTATCGCTTAACCGCCTCAGCCCAACTCTTTGTCCGCGCGCAGCCTCAAGCGGCCCGCGACATAACAAACATGAGCCACCTATATACCCTTACGACCTAATGCGCGGCGGCAACCTCAACACCCCATCAGCCGGGTCTAAAAGCATTCGGGCGGGTCGTTTCAAAGAACGACCCGCCCGAATGCTGTCAAGCACCCTCCACCCGAAAATCACTCTCCCAATTTCAACTCGATCTCGCGTTTGAAGTCGCTGAAGACGTTCATGTAGTTCATAAACGCATCGTACGGCGAATCATACGGATTGAAGTAGTTGTGCACGTCGCCGTCCGAAAACCACTTGGTACACATATAGTAGAAGTGATCCGACGACTGCAAGGCGTACCACACCCGCATCATATCCGGATTATTCAACCGCCGTATCTTCTCCTGCAACGAATAGAGCTTGCCGAACGCCTCGTCCTGCAACTCGTTGCCGAGCCATGCCGTCACATCCCGCTCTTCGTCCGCCCACGAAATCGGATGCGGCACGTGTAAAACCGCCACCGCTTCCGCATCGGCCGCAATCTGGGCCGGCGTCCTGAACTGCAACTCACCGTGGTGCACCACCTGTGTGATGAAGCGATCCATGAAGTCGAAAATTCCGGTATCCCGTTTTTGGTGCTCGCCAAAGGTCTCGTAGTCCATAAAGAGGTTGATTATCTCCCCCTCCTGATCGAGAATCCAGTCGATGTACTTGTCCGCCGTCAACGGCCAGCCGTCCCAGCCCTGATCGCTAAACCGGAAGGCGATGTCGTCGCTCAGACGGAAGTTCCGCAGCAATACCTTGAGCTCCTGCCGCAAAGCATTGGCGTAGACGAAGTTCGGACTCTTCCACCCCAATATATGTTTCGCCCCCTCGGTCAGCAGCGTCCGGTACCCCATATCATAAACCATCTCGCCGATCCCGTCGCTGTAAATCAACTCGGTATTCCGGAAGGTCACCGGTCGCTGTCCGAAGAGTTGCTCGATGGTATCCGCCTGGAGCCGCACCTGTTGTTCGAACTCTTCGCGGCTGGTGAGCGAGGCGAGCGAATGGGCATAGGTCTCGGCCAAAAATTCCACGGCCCCTGTCTCGGCCAGCGCGCGGAAGCTGTCGATCACCTCCGGCGCGTACATCCGGAACTGTTCAAGGGCAATCCCCGAGATGGAGAACGACACGCGAACGTGATCCGCCCCGAGCTCCTGTATCTTCCGCAGCAACAAGGCGTTCATCGGCAGATAGCACTCCGCCGCCACCTTTTGCAGGATGCTTTTGTTCAGAAAATCGTCGAAGTAGAAGTGGTCCTTGCCCATGTTGAAGAACCGGTATTTCTTGAGCCGAAAGGGTTGGTGGACCTGGAAGTATAAATTGAGGTTTTTCATATGCTGTTTAGGTTGAATATTCGGTTGGTTTTCGCAGTCAATGACAGGGGCTGTTGCCCGGCGGGTCGTTATTTGCCGGAGGTCACATCGTTGTATACGTCCAGTACCCGCTGCGCCGCGCCGTCCCACTTCAGCGTGGTCACCTCTTCCTGTCCGCGGGTAATAAACATGTTGTGCAATGCCGGATAGGTCACCAGACTATAGATGGCGTCGGCCATGGCATCGACATCCCAGTAGTCCACTTTCACCGCATGCGTCAACACCTCGGCCACGCCGGACTGTTTGGAAATAATGACCGGCACGTTGGACTTCATGGCCTCCAGCGGCGATATCCCGAACGGTTCGGACACGGACGGCATAATATATACGTCACTGAGTTCGAACATCCGCCTCACTTCATCCCCTCGCAAAAAGCCGGTAAAGTGGAACCGATCCGAAATGCCGAGCTTGGCCACCCGCCGCACCACGTGGTTGAGCATATCTCCCGAGCCTGCCATCACGAACCGCACATTAGGCAACCGTTTCAAGACCTTAGCCGCCGCCTCGACGAAGTAGTCGGGCCCTTTCTGATAGGTGATCCGCCCGAGGAAGGTCACGATCTTGTCCTCTACCCCTCTGACCTCTTCCGGCCCTTCGTGCGCCTTGAACCGCACGCCGTTGTGCACGGTCACCACCTTCTCTGGAGAGATCCCGTATTTCTCGATCACGATATTCCGCGTCAGATTGCTCACGGCCATCACCCGATCCGCCGCTGCCATCCCCGTCCGCTCGATGTTATAAACGACGGTATTGATGTTCTCACCGCTGCGGTCGAACTCCGTGGCGTGCATATGCACCACCAACGGCTTCCCGCTCACCCGCTTAGCGGCAATCCCGGCATAGTAGGTGAGCCAGTCGTGTGCGTGAATCACGTCGAACTGCCCCGCCAGATCCCTGGCCACCTGAGCCGCCACCATGGCATACCGGGCCACCTCTTCCATCAAATTGGCCCCGTATTTCCCGCTGAAGTTATAGCGCTGTTTCCAGATGTCCTGCGGCGCCCCCGGCTGCGTCCCGTGCCGGAACTCGCTCCATTCGTTTTCGTACTCTTCCGGGCTGAGATAAGGCACCAGGTTGGAATTGATCTGAATGAAGGTGAGCTGTTTCCAGAAGTCGTCCTCGGTGTCGAGCGTGCCGTACGGCGCCTCGACCTCCGAGGCGTTCTTGATCTTCAGGTAACGCTGGTCTTCGTCGCCGTATGCTTTCGGCACGACGAAGATCACCTCCACCCCCAGCTTCGACAGCGAGCGGGTCAATCCGTAGCAGGCAGTCCCCAGCCCGCCGGCGATGTGCGGAGGGAATTCCCAGCCGAACATTAATACTCTCATTTGCAAAAGTCCTTTCTTGTTTTCACGGCGCACCGAGCGTTTCGGCCGGCCGATACATGATATATAATAAGTTTAGGTAAGCACGGAACGACGCGTGTGCGGGATCACTTCTCCCGTTCGCCGATCATGCGGTTCACCATCAGCAACGCCGCCACACTGGGCGCATACGAGATCGCTCCGCAAGCCTCGTGCGGCGCATCCCCGTCGTAAGCCTCCGGCACCGACCCGATGCCGTAGTTGAGCAGGTCTTCTTTGAAGCCGTCGAGCAGCTCCCGGGCCTGCATCAGGAAGCCGTTGCCGTAGAGGCGGAATCCGGTCTGCACATAATGCTCCAGCAGCCACGGAAAGACCGTCCCCTCATGTCTGGCCACATTCCGGCAAGCTTCACTCCCCCTGCAAATCCCCTGATAGCGGACATTATTTGGACTCAAAGTCCGCAACCCGCGCGGCGTGAGCAGATAAGCTTCGGCCACGGTAAAGACTTTCTGCTGTTCGTATTCGTTGAGGGGCGAATAAGGCAGCGAGCAGGCCAAAAGCATATTTGGCCGAATATCCAAATTCTTCGCCCCGTCGTGATAGACATAATCCGCCAAGTATGGCTGTTGAGGCATCTGTTCGAGCCAGAAGGTCGCCCGGAAGTTATCTTTGATACGTTCCGGCAGCTCGACCCAGTCGCGC
Organism: uncultured Rikenella sp.; assembly: GCF_910579375.1. Lineage (GTDB taxonomy): Bacteria > Bacteroidota > Bacteroidia > Bacteroidales > Rikenellaceae > Rikenella. The sequence continues at coordinate 3,844 of NZ_CAJTUJ010000089.1, read as the reverse complement.
ACGAAGAGGTCGTCGCCCGCCTCCTGCGCCAGCTCCAGCGCATAGCAGACCGCGTTGTACCACAGCGCATTGACCTCGACCGCAAACCCCGGCCGCTGGGTCACCGGCCGACCGTCGTTCATGGTGTTCATCCAGGTCAGCGCCCGCCCCGGCCGATCGGCCCAAATGAGGCCATTCTCTGCCATCCGGATAAAAGCTTCGCGCCGGTTCATATACCCCACGGCGCCGTCCCCGTTCGGATCGCCCACGCCATCCCGATAGGCGTACAGAATCTCTTTCATCGCCCGTCCGTACCGGGCCCAAATTTCTCCCCTGCCACCTCCGATAAAGGATTCGAGCTGCTGCAACGCATGGAAGAACCACAACTGGGTATCCGCCGCGAAGTGCGTCCCGAATATCCCGTCGCGCAGCCGATACAAAACATGGTAGTCGAGAATCTCAACGCAGGCATCGACCATCGGCCCCTGCGGCTGGGTCAGGGTAATCCCCGCCAGCGACATAAAAGTCTCCCTGCTCCTGGCATTATACCACGGATACCCCGCCGTGAGCGATGTCCGGTTCTCCTTAATAATAAGAAACTGCCGCGCAGAGTGATACAAAGCGGGCAAAAATTCCGTCTTCATCGTCCGCCGGGCGATCTCTTCGTCGAAAATCGAGGCCAAAGCCTCCGGCCGCACCTCCGAGGTCGAGCCCGAGAAAACGACGCTCTCGCCCGTGGCGATATCCATCTCGAAATAGCCCGTAGTCAGCAAGTCTTCCCGGAACGGATACCCGCGCCGCTCCTCTTCGAGGTATTCGAAGTTGTGGTACCAGTCCGGCGCCGCCACGAACCGGGCCTCTTTGTTCACCTGAAGATGCAGCCACGGAAACCGCGGATAGAGCTGCGACTTGACCCCGCCCGGAACCGGATAGGATTTCCCGTCCGCCTCCGCATTGGCGGTGCTCAGCCCATGCCGCGACCGGAACGCCAGGAACGGCCGCAGTCTCAACTTGGTCGCCGACCTCGCCTCCAATAAGGTATATCGAATGAGCAGCTGCTCCGCCGTATGCACCCACAGCATCTCCTTCTTCAAAAGCACCCCGCCGACGCGATAGATAATCGTCGGAGTCGGGGTATACGAGAAGTCGACGATATATTTATGCCCCCGCGGCTCGTACATACCCGGGAAACGGTGTATCGCGAGGTTGAACTCTTGTCCGTGCTGAATGACCGTCTCGTCCAGCGACGAGAGCAGCACATAGTCTTCGCCGCCCAACTGTTCCACCGGACAGACCATCAATCCGTGGTATTTCCGCGTATTGCAACACACGATCGTGGTGTTCATATACCCACCCGCCCGGTTGGTGCCGAGCATTTCGCGCTGGAGCGAGTATTCGAGGTTGCCCAGCGCCTGTTTGTTGAATTGTAAGATGGCCATAATATCTGCTGTCCTTTGGAAAAAAGAGATCGTTATTCCGCGCGATCGCCCGCTCCGCTGTCCGGAAAAAACGAGCGGATCGGTAAGTCACCGTAAATATAATGTTTTCTTTTTGATTTCCAATCGTTTTTATCGACAAAATAAACAAGAGGGGATCGCTTTCCGCGGAAAGCGATCCCCTCGAAACTGCCGGATCCCCAGCCCCCGTTACATTCGCACCGGTTTGATGTCTTTAATCCGCAGTTGCGGCGTGACACTTCCCTGATAATGATTCTCAACGATGTTGTAACAGATGTCGATCGACCCGCCGCGTTTGATGTGGTCGAAATAGTCGATCTGTCCGAATGCGATGGCCGAAATCGGACTGAAGGGGTGTTGCCGTTGGACGAGTTCCATTTTGAGGTGTTCGCCGCGGGCGCCGACGAGCCGGGCGGAGCCGTTGTCGCTCACGTCGGCGGTGACGAACACGGGCGAAGGGTTGCCCGGCCCGAACGGCTGAAAGGCGCTCAGGGTACGCCGGAAGGCGGGCGTAATCTCATCGAACCGCAACGGTTCGTCGATGTCGATCTGAGGCACGAGCTTTTCGGGGTCGATATGGGCCTCGACATAGGCTTCGAAGCGGCTCCGGAATTCGTCGAACCGTTCGGGTTTCATGGTGAGTCCGGCGGCGTAGGTGTGTCCGCCGAAGTTTTCGAGCAGGTCGGCGCACGATTCGACGGCCTGATAGAGGTCGAAGCCCGGCACCGAGCGAGCCGAACCGGTAATAAGTCCGTGGCTCATGGTGAGCACGACGGTCGGCCGGTAGTAGGTCTCGATCAATCTGGAGGCGACGATCCCCACGACGCCTTTCATCCAGTTGGGATTATAGATGACGGTGCATTTTTTCCGGAGCATCTCGGGCGACTCTTCGAGGTACCGGTGGGCTTCGATGGTGATGTTCCGATCGATGCTTTTCCGGTCTTTGTTGAAGGCGTCGATCTGGGCGACGTAGTACAAGGCGCGCCGCTCGTCGACGGCGGTGAGCAGCCGCACGGCGGTGCGCCCGCCGGACTGCGCCCGGGGGTCGTCGCGGTCGATTTCGATCTCCATCCGCCCGGCGGCGTTGATCCGGGGGCCGATTTTGAAGACGATGTCGTCGATGGCGATGGTGTGCCGTTCGAGTCCGCAGAGTTTGATGATGGCGGCGAGCCCTTTGTTGGGTTTCCGGTTGAGCCGGATAAGGCCGTAGTGGGCCAAAATGCGGTTCTCGCCGACGATGGGCACGATGTCCGAGGCGATGCTGACGGCGACCAGGTCGAGCAGGGGTTCGATGGTCTCGAAGGGGAGCTCTTTGTACTGGCAGAATGCCTGGACGAGTTTAAAGCCGACGCCGCATCCGGAGAGGTCTTTACAGGGGTAGGTGCAGTCCTCGCGTTTGGGGTCGAGCACGGCGACGGCGTCGGGAATGGCGTCGCCGGGCAGGTGATGGTCGCAAATGATGAAATCGACTCCTTTGCGCTTGGCATAGGCCACCCGGGAACAGGCTTTGATTCCGCAGTCGAGGGCGATGATGAGCTTCGCTCCGTTGTCGGCGGCGTAGTCGATCCCCTTTTCCGAAATCCCGTACCCTTCGGCGTAGCGGTCGGGAATGTAGAAAAGGAGGTCGTCCATCCACCGCGAGAGGAAGTTGTAGACCAACGCCACTGCGGAGATACCGTCCACGTCGTAATCGCCGTAGACCATGACGCGTTCCCGACGGGATATGGCCTGCTCGATCCGCTGCACGGCGAGCATCATATCTTTCATCAGGTAGGGGTCGTGGAGTTCTTCGAGTTTGGGAGCGAAGAACCGTCGGGCCGATTCGGTGGTGTCTATGCCGCGCTGAACCAAGAGGTTCGCCAGCTTGGGGTCGATACCGAGCGCGGTGGAGAGGGTCTCCACTTTAGCCGCATCGCCCGCGGGCCGGACGACCCACTTTTTTTCTGCGTGCATAACGTTCTATTTTTTTGTTTACTCTTTTTCATCTTTCGGTTCGCGAGCCTTTTTCGCCGATTTGTCGAATCGTCTCTTTGAACGGAGGGGCGGCTCTGTGTACATCGCTGCCCAAAGGCCTGCCCCGGGCTTTCGCGACGCACACTCGGGCGATCGGGTGACGGTCGGCAACTACGGATTCAGCTGGTCGTCCGCCACGAGCGACATCCGAGCCCTGGATTTAAATTTCCATTCACAGTACCTCGATACCGGCTCTTCGGACAACCGCGCTCACGGTTTTCAGTTGCGGTGCCTCTCGGAATAAACGCCGCGGGCCCGCGGTGGGCAAGGGGCTAGAGCTACCCTAACAGGTTCGACTTTGGCGGCCGGAGCACTACCCATTCGTCTCTTGTAGGCAGTTCGCCGCCAGCGGAGGCGCAACGAGCCCCGTCGAGTTGCAGTCCGCCGCATGGGGT
>NZ_CAJTUJ010000088.1 GCF_910579375.1 uncultured Rikenella sp. | reverse complement strand
GTCGCCCGCCGGGATTTCATCTCGATTTTGCTCACCGCAAAACGAGTGAAATCCCTCTTTAAGCGGGTGGGCGACAGAGTTCGCGCGCCTTGGGAAATCTTGTCAAAACACGCAAGCGAGTTTTGACGATTTCCCTCTCAAGGCGTGGCGCGCGGCTTAGTTTAAGGGTACCGTTCTTTTTCTGAAGAAAAAGAACCAAAAAGACTTTAGACAGATGCTTCGCATCCTCAAGCTGTCGACGGCCCTAATCTCTGTCCGCGCGTGGGCCCCAATTCTCTCGCGCTCCGCCGCACACCTCGACCGGCAATCCCCCTCCGCTTGCCACGGCCCTAAACAAAGAATTTTACCTCTCCCGAAGCGGCATTTCATAAAATATCCCTATATTTGGTATTCATAACGATTCTCAAAAAACCACATACCATGAAGCAATTAGCAGTAGGCATCGACATCGGGGGGACGAATTCCGTTTACGGCCTGGTAGACCGCGACGGAAACATGTACGGCGAAGGCGTCGTACCCACCAAGAAATTCCCCGATTTCGACCAGTATCTGGAAGAGCTCTACATCGGCATCCAGAGCCTGATGAAAAACCTCGACGGCGAGTTCGAAATCATCGGGATCGGGATCGGAGCGCCGAATGCCAACTACTACAACGGAACCATCGAATATGCCGCCAACCTGATCTGGGAAGGCGTCATCCCGTTCGTCGAAAAGATGAAACGGTACTACCCGACCATTCCGGTGCTGATTACCAACGACGCCAACGCAGCCGCCATCGGCGAGATGGTTTACGGGGCGGCGAAAGGGATGAAAGACTTTATCGTCGTGACCTTGGGGACGGGCCTCGGGAGCGGCTTCGTGGCCAACGGACAGTTAGTGTACGGACACGACAGCTTTGCCGGAGAACTCGGACACGTGATCGTCAACAAGACCGCCAGCGCGCGGGTGTGCGGATGCGGAAGGAAGGGGTGCCTGGAAACCTATGTGTCGGCGACGGGGATTAAGCGGACGGCGTTCAAATTGCTGGCGGATCATATCGAGGACAGCGAATTCCGGAACATCAGCTACAACGACCTGACCGCAGAGATGATCACCAAGGCGGCGCTGAATGGGGACAGGCTGGCGATCGAGGCGTATGAGTACACGGGGATGATTCTGGGGCAGGCGCTGGCCGATGCCGTGACGATCACTTCGCCGGAGGCGATCTTCCTTTTCGGCGGATTGGCGAAGGCAGGCAAATACATCTTCGAGCCGACCAAGAAGTACATGGAGATGCACATGCTCTCGAACTTCAGAAATAAGGTGAAACTGTTGCCGTCGGGGATCGACGGAAAGAACGCGGCGGTGCTGGGAGCTTCGGCCTTGATTTGGCAACAACTGGAACGGGAATAGATTTCATCGTAATGATGCAAAAGGAGGCTATGCTTCAACGCATAGCCTCCTTTTGCATCATATTATTTTACCTTCAGATCGGCGATCGTGCGTTTATAAAGTTCCCACATCTTCGCATTGCCCACCGGAGACCCCACGAGCATCACCCGATTCGCACTGTCCAGCAGAAACGTATGGAACACCGGATTCTGCGGCAGCTCCGGATTCGCAGCCTCGAACCCACTCGCCCGGTCGTAGAAAACCGGATGCGCAAACCGCATCCCGTAGAGCGTCATCTCCAACTCCCGTTCCGTCGTGTGGGCCGGATTCAGGATGAAAACGAACCGCACCGCGCTATCCTCCGCCAGCTCTTCGATCATCGGCCTCCACTGCATCAACTCTTTGAGTTTGCACGGCGTACACCCCTCCGCACTGTAATAGACCAGCACCTTAGCCACCACGCCCGAATCCTCCGGCACGAGAAGCGTATCGCGGCCATCAGCCCGAGCCACAAGACCCGCCGGAATCTCGACCCGTGTTCCGATCCACCGCCGGATATCCTGCGCCGCCCGGTTTCCCGGCCCGCCGCAGGCCACCAGTCCGACCGCCCATGCAGAGAGACTCAAAACGCTAATCTTCCAGTTCATAAATCATCAATATCGGATTTTCCAGCTTCCCATTCGCCTGCAACAACGAATCCATCTGAGGCGTCACCTTCATCCGCCCCATCCCCGCCAGCGCCTGCACCCGCTCCGGTATCAGCTGAAGCACCAGCCGACGGCTCTGATACTCCATCGGCACATAGCTCCAGAACTGCCCCTCGACCCCGTCTCCCACCGCTATCGACTCCACCTTCCGGGCCGTCCCGTCCGCTAAATCGATCAGAAAATAGTTGCCGAACGTCCCGATCAACAACCAATCGCCGACCTGACACGGTCGCGCCGCGTGAAAAACAACCCCCTCCTTGCTCGCCTTCAGAATCACATCGTAGTCGTCCAGTCCCTCCGTGTATCCGGCCGGCATATTCCCCGCCCCGAAGTCGAGCCGGAAGACCGCCCGCGGCTCCCCGTTCGTCCGATCGACGCGATAGACCCGGTTATCGAACGGCCGGCTGATCCACAGCACGCCGCTGTCCGCTGCCGTCAGAATCGCTCCCGCCGTCACCGCCGCCGGCCACTCCTCGAACGGAAGGAAATCCGCCCCGTCCGTCCCGTCTTCCGTCAGCCGGGTGACCGTATATCCCGAAGCCCCCCGATTTGCGGGCATTACGCCATAGACCCTGTCATCGGCACCCCCATACCCGATTCCCTCCAAAAAGCAATACCGACGCGCTATGGGCCGCTCTCCGAGAAAATCTCCGACCCGGTCGTAATACATCAATTTGTTCGGCTGGTCGGCATAGAACACCAGCGTATCCCCCGCCAACGCCACGCCGCTCAGCCGCACATACTCCCGCGGCCCCTTGCCGACCTGCCCCACCTGACGGATAAACTGTCCGGTGGTATCGAACAGATAGACGTAATTCTGTTTCCGGTCGAAAATCACATACCGGTCGCGCCAATCGAGCAACTGGCTGATACTGCCCAGCATTCTCCCGCGCAGCGTGACATACGAGGGATTCCGGAACAGTCGCCCGGCGGCCGTATCGGCCAAGGGCGTTTCGTCCATCGACAACCGAACCGTAGGCATCTGCGCCTCATCGGCATCCGACGCACGTGGGCCGCAACCTACCATCCCTATGACAAAAGAAACAGCTACGAATAAACAATTAAGAATCCGCATAATACAGTATAAATTTTGATTGGAAGGAAACATTACTATTCCCTTCCAATCTTTTTAGAATTTAGCAGCAGCTCAAGAAACCATCACCACCACATGTACATGTAACTTGTACAGCTCCCCCACCAAGATCGACTCCGTGTTTATTAACAAACTCATAGCCATCTTCCAAATCTTTTCCCAACGCCATTGCTTCGATATTGGAAAGAGTCAGATCAGAACTATTGGCATTCTCAGCAGAAAAATGAACCGCAGAGAACACGCCAGCGCTTAAAAAAAGCGTACCAATTGCCGCTATGAAAATGTGTTTCTTTTTCATGACTTTAATTTTTTAAAAGTTTTAAGAAATGATCCGACGTCAAAATCAATTCAAAGGCAAATATAAAATAAAACACACACAAAACAATAAGAGCCGCATTCGTTTTCACTAAAACGTTTAAGAACAAACAACAAACCCTTAAAGTGTTTAATTTTTAACATTTTCACATCGCCCTCCATAGCAACCACCCGAATTTACTATCGGACGAAGCATGAAAAGCGTTACATTTGTACATTCTATTCGGTGCAAAATAAACACCAGAACATACGATTATACCAGTCATTCGAGATGAAACAACCGAAACGATATTTAGTGACCTCCGCCCTGCCCTACGCCAACGGGCCCGTACACATCGGGCACCTCGCCGGCGTTTACGTACCCTCCGACATCTACGTCCGGTACCTGCGCGGCCGGGGCGAAGAGGTCATCTCCATCTGCGGTTCGGACGAGCACGGCGTGCCCATCACCATCAAAGCCAAGAAAGAGGGTGTTACCCCTCAGGACGTCGTGGACAAATACCACGGGATTATCAAAGACGCCTTCAAACGGTTCGGGATCAGCTTCGACATCTACTCCAGAACCAGCAGCCCGACCCACGCCCGCACCGCCTCGGACTTTTTCCGGAAGCTGTACGATCAGGGCGACTTTATCGAGCAGACCACCGAGCAATACTACGACCCCGAAGCCCGGCAGTTTCTGGCTGACCGGTACATCACCGGCACCTGTCCCAAGTGTCAGAGCGAAGGCGCATACGGCGACCAGTGCGAGAAGTGCGGTTCGACCCTCTCGCCGACCGAGCTCATCGACCCGAAATCTGCGATTACCGGAGCCACGCCGGTGCTGCGGGAGACCAAACACTGGTTCCTGCCGTTGGACCGGTACGAAACATTTTTGCGGCAGTGGATTTTGGAGCAGCACGCCGCAGCCGGCGAGGGAGAGACCTGGAAAACAAACGTCTACGGCCAGTGCAAAAGCTGGCTGGACGGAGGGCTGCTGCCTCGCGCCGTGAGCCGCGACTTGGACTGGGGGATACCCGTGCCGGTCGAAGGGGCGGAGGGAAAGGTTCTCTATGTGTGGTTCGACGCGCCGATAGGCTATATCTCGGCCACGAAGGAGCTGTTCGAGAACCGTGGCGATGCAGAGGGGTGGAAACCCTATTGGCAGGACGAGGACACCAAACTGGTGCACTTTATCGGCAAAGACAACATCGTCTTCCACTGCATCGTCTTCCCGTCGATGCTCAAGGCGCACGGCGAATTCATCTTGCCGGAAAACGTCCCCGCCAACGAATTCCTGAACCTCGAGAACGACAAGATCTCCACCTCGCGGAACTGGGCGGTGTGGCTGCACGAGTACCTCGACGAGTTCCCCGGAAAAGAGGATGTCTTGCGGTACGTCCTCTGCGCCAATGCGCCCGAGACCAAAGACAACGACTTCACCTGGCGCGACTTCCAGGCTCGGAACAACAATGAGTTGGTGGCGATTTTCGGCAACTTCGTGAACCGGGCACTGGTCTTGACCCACAAATATTTCGGCGGGCGCGTCCCGGCGATCGACCCGGCGACCGGACTGACCGACTACGACCGGGAGATCGTTGCACAACTGCCCGTGTTCAAGGAGGCCATCGAGCAGAATATCGAGAATTATCGGTTCCGCGAGGCGTTGAAAGAGATGATGAACCTCGCACGGCTGGGGAACAAGTATCTGGCGGATACGGAGCCGTGGAAAGTCGTCAAAACAGACGAAGCGCGCGTAGCGACCATCCTGAATATCGCCTTGCAGATCACCGCATCGCTGGCGATCGCCGCCGAACCGTTCCTGCCGTTCACGGCGGTCAAGTTGCGCGAGATGTTGCGCTTGCCGGCTTCGGAATTGAAGTGGGACAACATCGGCTGCCTGACCCTCCTGGAGCCGGGACACGAGTTGGGCCAAGCGGAACTGCTGTTCGAGAAGATCGAGGACGCGGTAGTCGAGGCACAGTTGGCCAAACTCGCCGCTACCAAAGCTGCGAATGCAGCGGCCAATGCGACGGTCGCTCCGGCAAAGGAAGAGACGGTACAGTTCGACGATTTCGCGAAAATGGACATCCGCGTCTCGAAAGTCATCGCAGCCGAACCGGTGCCGAAGACCAAAAAGTTGCTGAAACTGACGGTAGATACGGGATTGGATACGCGAACGATCGTTTCGGGGATCGCGGAGTATTTCACCGCGGAAGAGATGGTCGGGAAACAGGTACTGGTTTTGGTGAACCTCGCGCCGCGGGTGCTTAAGGGGATCGAGTCTCAGGGTATGATCCTGATGGCGGAGTCGCCGACGGGTGCCCTGTCGATCGTAGCGCCGACGGACTACGACTCGACAGCCGGAGAAGTACCGGCCGGTTCAGTGGTCGGATAGAGCTCGGCCGCAGCGGCCCTGACTCCGCCGACGATATAGGGGAAGACATACTCGCCGACCCCTTTCAACAACGAGTAACTACGGGCTTCGTTCGTCAACTGGTCGAACGAAGCCCGATTTTTTTCAGGCAAATAGGGCCGAAAAGCCTCCAACGCCATCACGGCCAACGCTGCCAGCAAAATTCCTTTCGCCACGGCGAACAGCGCTCCCAGCAGCCGCAGCGGCCCGGCCAATCCCCCGGTTTTGAGCAGACGGGTGACCAAGTGGCTGAGCAGGATGACGCAGATCATCACTCCGATCAGCACGAGCACGAAAAGCACTTCGGACGGCAACTCAGTCAAGTCGAGCCACTGTCCGATAGCCTGTGAAAACCGATAGGCGACCCATGCTCCGACCACCACACCGACAATCCCGCTCAGCTGGACGAGAATCCCGCTCCGTCCACCGCTCCAGGCGCACCAAACGAGGATAATACAAGCTATGATATCGATGATATTCATTCCTCAAAGAGATTGTTTCCGCCCGATTTAGCAACAGAGCGGCTTGTACGGATCGATACAGCGTCTTTTCGGCAAAATTCTCAGAAGGCCCGCCCCGGGCTTCCGCAACTTCAACTCGGGGGTGCTGACCCACACGGGCAATTTCGGATACAGTTGGTCTCGCACGATTTTCGACATTTATGCCCGGCTTCTGGATTTTTACGCGGTCTATCTCACCGCCACGAGTGCCAACTACCGTGCTTACGGTCTTCAGTTGCGTTGCCTCTCGGAATAAACGGGGCAAGAGAGCTTTAGACGGAACCGATTGGGGACTTAGAACCCGGGCTTGGGCCCGTTTTCCTATTCTGATTCTGCGGTTCGCGTGCCGTGCGGGCCGGACGCCCCTCTCGGGATGGACGCACAGCGTTTTCTGCTGACAGCCTCTACCCCCAAGACGGGCAACATCTCCCCTATTTTGAGTTGAATCCTGCGGTTCGTAGAACCGCGCGGGCCGGACGCCTCCCCTCGGGAGGCCCGCAACGTTCGCAAGCTCACTGCGAGCCCCCGGGCGCCCGCCCCGCCAAAACAATGCTCCATTCACTGGTCAAAGCTGCCAAGTTCAACCGACGACCCAAAAGGTCGCAAGAGCACAACCCATTCGTCCTCGGCGCGCCCCCCCACGCGCCGCTGATGCGTCGCCCTCGCCGAGGACGGCGGTTCAAAGAACCGCGCTACTCGCTCTCGCCCCAAAGCTCGGCCCAGCGCGGCGGGAAAACCGTTTTCGGTTTTCCCGCCCGAAGAACAATCGCAGCCCAAAGCAAAGCCCTATTCTCCGCCCCGTGTCAGCCTCACTGCGGCTCCGCTTGCGCTCCGCCGCGTTTTCGCGCGCCTGCGCGATTCATTCTATTTCGGCTCATCGCCGAAATAGTTGAATCGCTTCTTTAGGCGGGGCGCGCGTCTGTCCTACAGGAGGGTACTGCCCTCGGGCCGGGCAGGCCCCACGTCCCGTGGACGGGCGAAACTGCGTTTCGCTATGGCAGCCTCGGCCC
>NZ_CAJTUJ010000087.1 GCF_910579375.1 uncultured Rikenella sp. | reverse complement strand
TTTGGTTTGAGGGGACTGGCCTCGGGCCGGCCGGGCCCCACGTCCCGTGGACGGGCGAAACTACGTTTCGCTACGGCAGCCTCTACCCTATTCTTCGGCCGCGCGCGGATGAGCTTTGACCCGCCTCAAACTGTTCTCGTTGGCTTCGCCTTCCTCCTCGCCGCTCGGCAATTTGCAAACTGCGTTTGCATTGCCCCGGCTGGTACTGTTCTTTCTGTGAACAGAAAGAACCAAAGAAACTTTAGACGGATGCTAACGTATCCTCAAAATGCCGCGCACCGAACCACATCCCCTAATGAATAATCCGACGGATGGAGTTCGCCTTCCGGATCGCAGACTGCAATCCTTCCGCGTCGTCCCGCTCGATCATGTGCCGCATAATCTGAAGCTGGTGGATGTGTTCCCGAAGGACGTCCAATACGTTGTATTTGTTTTTCAACAGAATCGGAATCCACATCTCGCCCGAACTCTTCGCCAGACGAACCGTGCTCTCGAACCCTCCGCCCGCCAAGGCGAAGATCGCCTCCTCCTCGCGCTCCTTCTCCAACACCGTCAGCGCCAGGGCATAAGAGGTGATTTGCGAAATGTGGCTCACATACGCCGCATGCAAATCGTGCTCCTCCGGCTCCATCCTCAAAATCGGCATCCCGATCCGGCTGTATATCTCCTCGACCTGCGCCAGCGCGTCCGGATCGCTCCGATCACCCTGACAGATCACCACCGAACGTCCCGTAAAAGCGCCTCGCACAGCCGCCTCCGGCCCCGAATACTCCGTCCCCCACATCGGATGGGTCGCCACGAACCGACCCCGACGCGCATGTTGGGAAATAACTTCGCAGAGCTCCTCTTTGGTCGACCCCATGTCCATTACCACCTGCCGATCCACCCGGTTAAGGATCTTCACGGCCTGCAAAGGGATGGCATTCACCGGGATCGCCAGCACGACCAGATCCGAAGCGTCGACCGCCGCGTCGAGCGGCAGCAGCTCGTCCACCAGCCCGAGTTCCAACGCCTTGACCGCATGGGCCGGATCGCGATCCACACCGATCACCCGGTCGGCCAGTCCCTGATCTTTCAACGCCAGGGCGAACGACCCGCCGATCAGCCCCAGTCCGATTATCGTTGCAATCATCTCGTTTTTCGTACCGTTTACGTCTATTTGAAAAGCCTTTCCCACACCCGCTGCAAAGTCGCCTCGTCGGCGCAGAGCGACACCCGCACGTACCGTTCTCCTTCGGAGCCGAAAATACCGCCCGGGGTCAGGAAAACCTTGTTTTCATCCAAAATCCGGTCGATAAAACCGTAACAATCCGTCCCGGCCGCCAAAGCCGTATCCGGCAGGCGCCCCCACTCGAAAAGCCCCATCTGGCCCGGCCGCACGGTACAGCCCAAATCCTCCAGTATCCGCACCGCCCACGCCTCGCGGCTCCGATAGGTGCGATTGACTTCGGCGTACCACTCGTCACCCAGCTCCAACGCCACGGCCGCCGCCTGTTGCATCGGCACGAACATGGCATTGTTCAGATTGCTCTTGCACCGCAGCACAGCCGCCAGCACATCCTCGCGCCCCACCATCATCCCGACGCGCCAGCCGGCCATATTCTGGCTCTTGCTCAGCGAGTTGAGCTCCACGGCCACCTCCCGCGCCCCCGGAACGGCCATCAGGCTCTGCGGGGCGTCGTTGCGGATAAAGCTGTAGGGATTGTCGTGCACCAGCAGGATACCGTGCCGCCGGGCGAAATCGACGAACCGTTCGAAAAGCCCCGCTGTCGGCGCCGTCCCGGTGGGCATGTGCGGATAGTTGAGAAACATCAGTTTCACGCCCGACAGGTCACGCCGTTCCAACTCGTCGAAATCGGGCATCCAGCCGTTCGCTTCGGTCAGCCGATAGTCGTCCACGATCCCGCCGGCCAGCCGGACGGCGGCGGCATAAGCCGGATAACCGGGATTCGGAACCAGCACCCGGTCGCCGGGATTGACGAAGGTCTGGCACAGATAGGTCAGCCCTTCCTTGGAACCGTACAAGGTGAGCACTTCGCGCATCGGATCCAAGGTCACGCCGTACTTCCGGTCGTACCACTCGGCGATGGCTTCGAGCAGCACACGCTCGCCCTTATAATTGGCATATCCGTGGGTATGCGCATCCCGGGCTCCGCGGTACAAGGCCTCGACGACCGACGGATGGGGCGGCAGGTCGGGACTCCCGATGCCGAGGTTGATGACATCGAATCCGGCCCGCCGCATCTCGTCGATCTGGGCCAGTTTCTTGGAAAAGTAGTACTCTTTGACTTCGCCGAGCCGGTCGGCGATCTTCAGGTTCGTCATGGTCGCTTGTGCGTTGAATTTCTGTCGTTTAAATATGTATCCCGCGGGTGTATTCGCCGTAGACGGTCAGCCCGTCGCTCACGGAGCGCATGTGGGCCACTGCCTCCCGGTATTCCCAAACGTCCTCGAACTCCATATCGAGGTGAAAAAGGTAGTGGAAGGGGTCGCTGGGCACGGGGTAGGATTGCAGTTTGGTCATGTTGATGTTGTAGCGCTCCATGGTGTTGAGCACGCTGGCGAGTGTCCCTTTCCTGTGTCCGACCTGGAAATAGAGGGAGGCTTTGTTGATTCGCTCCTCTCCGACGATCCGGTCGGTCGGGCAGTCGGCGCTCCGACGCAAGACCATAAACCGGGTGTGGTTGTTCTTGATGGTATTGATCTCGGGGGCGATGACTTTCAGGCCGAAGAGCCGGGCGGGCAGCTCGCCTGCAATAGCGGCGGCATGTCGCACGCGTTGCTCGCCCACTTGCCGGGCGGAGAGGGCGGTGTCTTCGGTCTCGACGAGACGCCACCCTTTGTCGTCCAAATAATCGGCGCACTGCAACAGGGCCATCGGATGGGACCACACTTCGCGGATCTCGCTCAACTGGACGTCGGGCAGCACGAGCAGGTTTTGCCGAATCTGCAAATAGAGCTCGCCGACGACGCGCAACAGACGATCCTGCAACAGGCCGTAATTGGGCAGAATGCTCCCGGCGATGGAGTTCTCGATGGCCATCAAGGCTGCATCGGCGCTCCCCTCTTCCAAGGCTCGCACCACGCCCCGAAAGGTGGCGCAGGGAACGATCTGTATTTCTTCGCCGAAGTATCCTTCGGCGGCGATGTGGTGGAAACAGCCTTCGTATCCTTGTATCGCTACGCGCAATCCCATATAAACCGGTCTCTTCTTGTTTAATTGTTCAATTATCTGTACCTGCTCGGGAGGGTACTGTTCTCTTTGTGAACAAAGAGAACCAGAAAAACTTTAGACGGATGCTTGCGCATCCTCCAGCTGCCGACGGCCTAAGTCTCGGTTGGTTCGTTGGGCTGTGGTTTTCCGGCGTAGCGCACTAAATAATTGGGCATGATACCCTAAGCGCGCTCGCCGAGAAAACCCAGCCCGACAGATTCACGAAACATGAGGACTGCGGAGCCTGAGGAGTAGCGTAGCTATCACGAAAGTCTTTTGGGTACCTTTTCTTCAGAAAAGGTACGGTTCCATCCGGGTAGATACAGTAAACGAACGGTTAAAAACGAAAGACCCGGCTCTTCAGAGGAAGAGGCCGGGTCTTTGGTTAGCAAATATTGCGTAAATGGTAAGCAATCGTTTTACAAGGACAAAGAAGACGCAGACCCCTCTCCGAAAAACCGGCGGCGGTAATAATAAAAGGGCGAATAAAAACCCTCCGTCCTGCTATGTCCGAATTCCAGTTTCATGCTGTTTTCGCCGGATGTCTGCCGCGGCAAGGCCGATCGGCAGCAGATTCCGAGTGCAAATATACGTCTTTTTTCGACGTTGCAATATCCGTCAGATATATTTTTCGCAGTATTCGGCATATCGGGCCATCACTTTGTCGACGAACTGGAGCGTTTCGGTGCCGTCGAAAGCGCCGCTCCGCACCGCTTCGTCGTCCACCCACTCCGGCGAGCCTTTGATGGATACGTATTCGCTGAGGCGGTTCCAGGAGTTATGGTTCACGCCGTGTTTCACGGCCAGCCGACGGGCGTCGATGATGTGCCCCATCCCGGCGTTGTAGCAGGCCAGGATAATCCGCAGGCGGTCGTCTTCCGAAGTCCGGCTCCCGAACCGCAAGGTGCGTTCGATCCGTTGGATCAGCCGCACGGCCATCGAGATATTGACTTTCGGGTCGATGAGCTGTTCGGCGGGTACTCCGAAGTCGGTGGCGACGCTCTCCATCACCTGCATGAGGCCCAAGGCTCCGCGGTGCGACCGGGCGTGGGGATCGAAGCGGGATTCCTGGCAGGCGATGGCGGCCAGAAAGCGCCAGTCCATCCCGGCCTCTTCGGCGGCCTGCCTCAGCAGGGGGTCGTAAGGCGATATCTGTCCGCGGCTGGCGATCTCCACCTGTTCGGCGGTGGGGGCTACCGAGGCAATCACCTGTCGGGTGCCGGAGCAGCCGACGAAAGTCAGATCCGATACGAGCAAAAGTGCAAGAACAAGTCCTGTTTTTTTGAGATTCATCCCTCGTTTTTATAGGTCGGGAGAGCAATTCTCATGCCAATGCGATCCGCGTCAGTCGTAGAACGACCACGAAAGTCCAACCTTGAACATCATCCGGTTCTGGGGATAATCGACCACTTCGAAGTAGCGGTTATCGCCGAACAGGTTGCAATTCCAGTGCTGGAGTTTGAGCCTCAGTCTCAGCCGTTTCCACTTCGCTGTCACGAAGGCGTCCAACGAGGGGTAGTTGCCTAACTTCACGCGATCCTGCGTATAGAACTGTCCGATGGCGGGGTTGTAGGCGTAGGCATAATACTCGGTATTATACCGTCCGTCGACGCCGATCTGCATGTGGAGCACGTTCCGGACGATGTCGAAGCCGAAGAAGTAGGACAACGATGCGCTGAGCAGGGGCACCGGAGCGACCGTCTGGTCGGAACTCCATTGCATGAGCACCCTATGGTTCAAGTGAAATCCGCCGAGGCGGAAATCCTTGCGCAGATAAAGTCCCATCACGTTGAGCATGCCGGTGTGCTGCTGAGGAACGACGTTCGGCCCGTAGTAGACTTTGTCTTTGGTCAGGGCGTAACTTCCTCCGAGTTCGATCCCGTAGTCGGGGACGGTGAATGCGGCGGTGATGAGCGTAGTCTTCTCTTTGGAGAAGTGGTTGAGCCACGCGTAGTGGTTCGAGAAGTAGTTCTGCTGCCAGAAGTCCGGCTCGCGCAGCGAGAAGCGCACCGAGGCGTCCAATTTCAGCGGTTTTTCGCGGACATAGGCCGCGAGCGACAGGTTGCCGCCCACATGGAAATCGCCGCTCCGGTACCCGATCAGGTGGAGTTTGGCGTCGGCCGACCAGCGCATGTAGCGGCTGACGGCTCCCTCCAGTCCTCCGTAGACGTAGATCGAATTTTTGCCTTGTTTCCCTCCGTTGCCATAGAGCCCGCGATAGGGTTCCGGCACGTCGTAATAGTATCGGTTGAACTCGTCCCCCACTCCGGCGGTCACGAGGCCGAGCACGCCGTTCCGATCGTAAGGCTGGAGTTGCATGAAGAGTTTGACGTCGGTCATGGCCTGCCGCACGGAGTCGTAGGTTCCGTCGGGGGTGACGTAAAAATGGTCGTAGAACGGCGGCACGACGGGATCGTCTCCTATTCCTGTACCGTCATCCGGATCGGCTTTGACGGCATCGGAATAGACCTTCCGGAAGGTGGTATGCTGGAAGGATTGGCCGACGTAAATGGTCGGTATCCCGGACAAGGTCAGGTCGTCGGAAACGCGCTGCCGGCGCAGGGGAATGGCCAGGGACTGGGTCCAGTAAAAGGTGTGCCCTTTGTACTGATTGCGGGCGTCGGCTTTTCCGTCCAGCCGAACGGGGATGTTCTCGGTCATGTCGTAGACGGTGTCCATCACGTCGCGCATGTCCTGAATCCCGCCGTTTTCCTGAATGTCGCCTACGTTATAGATATATCCGCCGTGAATGGCATAGCGTTTCCCGGTGTGTGCGAAGTTGGCGGCAAAGTACCTGTCCAAGGCTTTTTGCCGCTCGTACTGCCCGCGCATACCGTCGGAGTTGTATTCGAGGTTGATGGAGCTGGAGGGGGAGATGTTCTGCGAGATGACGGCGTGGAAGATTTGTTCTTCTTTCGACCGTTCGCCGGACATCTGGTAGGAGATGTTGGTGTAGGGCATCTTGGCGTTATAGAAGAGCACCTGTTCCGGTGTCATCAAATAGGGGGCCCATGCCTGTACGAAGGAGAAGTTGCGGAATTGGGGCCGCTGGAAGTAGTCGAGGGGAATGCTGGCGCCGCCGAGGTTCCCGAGCGAAGCGCTGCCGACGCCCTGGCGCATAAAGGGGTAGTCGATGTGGAAATCGGCGAGGGTGGTATCCAAGTCCCGCAGGGTGATGTCGTTGTCGTCGAGCGAAACGGTCCAGGCGAAGATGCGCTGTTTGCGGGTGGAGTCGTCGAAATAGAAGGATTCGAGGGGTTTCTTAGGTCGCCGCGCTTTGTCGATGGTGTCGCGTTCGATCATCTGGCTGGGCAGCAGGCCGGAGGAGTTGCTGGAGCTGTTGTCTACGGGATAACGGATCACGGTACCGCTGCCGTACTGCGCCCGGGCCGACATGGCGCAGCCGAGCAAGAGGCCGAGCAGGGCGAGGCGCAGAGCGTATGTCCGTCGGGATTTTCCCATCGACTTTTTTTCAGTGGTTATCAGTTTGTTCTCGTTCGCCAAGGGCGGTCGAGGGAGTTGTCGCCCCGGGCTACCGCGGTGGCAACGAAGGCTTATTATGGGGCGGCGGAGGCCTCGGGTATGGTTGGGCATCCGGGACGAGCGGCATAGATGGCGGGCATCTGCTTTTCTACATGCAGGGTCTCGATCCCAGCAGCTCGTACAACCGTGTCTACGGTTTTCAGTTGCGTTGCCTCTCGGAATAAACGGGGACAAGAGGCACGCGGTGGGCAATGGGCTGGAGTTACCCTATATTAAGTGCCTCTACCCCATTTCAATTTGACTTTACGGTCGGACGTCCGCCTGTGGCGTTCGCTGCGCTCCGAGGACGGCGACCTAAAGGTCGCGATAGTTCCGCCATCAACACCCCACCTTCTGTAGGGTTCGGGCCGCGCGCTCGGGGGTGGGCCAAAGGCCCAGCGCGCAGGCCCGGCGGTTCTACGAACCGCACTACTCGCTCTCAGTTCAAGCGGTCGAAGCCTGCGGGGCCCAAAGCA
This sequence comes from uncultured Rikenella sp., assembly GCF_910579375.1. Classification (GTDB taxonomy): domain Bacteria; phylum Bacteroidota; class Bacteroidia; order Bacteroidales; family Rikenellaceae; genus Rikenella. Next base: position 209 of record NZ_CAJTUJ010000087.1, on the reverse strand, counting down.
ACGTCAGTTGCGGGCCGCCCGTGGGCAGGCGTCCGGCCCGCGCGGCTCTATGAGCCGCAAGAGCTCAGCCCATTCACCGCCCAGTCTGTCGAGTTCGTCCTCGCCCTGTTTGCAAAAGTTCGCCGCCAGCGGTGAATGCAACGAGCTCCGTCGAGTTGCAGTCCGCCGCGCGGGGTGGCGGCGAACTGCGCGGCTCAAAGAGCCGCAGA
>NZ_CAJTUJ010000086.1 GCF_910579375.1 uncultured Rikenella sp. | reverse complement strand
TGTTTTCGGCCGCAGCCAGCAGAGAACGAACATTAAGGCTGAGGCGGCCAGTAAAAGACACTGTGCGTCCCCTCCGCATCCGGGGGCTGCGGGCCGACCGTTATCACGGGGACTTAGCTACTCGCTCTCGTCCCAAATTCCAGCCCAAAGCAAAGCTCAGTTCTCCGCCCCGTGTCGGCCTCACTGCGGCTCCGCTATCGCTCCGCCACGTTTTCGCGCGCCTGCGCGCGTCTTTGGCTATAGGAGGGTACTGCCCTTACGCCGGGCGGGTGGTGCCTCCCGGCACTCGGAATGGGCAGCCTCAGCCCAATTCCTCACCCCATTCTTTTTTCGCGCGCCTTGGGAAATCTTGTCAAAACGTGCCAGCACATTTTGACGATTTCCTTTTTAAGGCGTCGGCGCGCGGTCAAGCTTTGACCCACCTCAAACTGTTCTCTTTGTGAACAAAGAGAACCAGAAAAACTTTAGACGGATGCTAACGCATCCTCAAGCTGCCGACGGCCCAAATCTCTGTCCGCGCGGGGCGTGCTGCACTCGGAATGGGCAGCCTCGGCCCAGCTCCCTGTTCGCATCTCATTGGAAAATCGGCTCAGGTGTCAGGATTTGTCGGCCTGTTTGTGGTGTATTTGACGTAAATTGATATAATTATCTGTTTTTTTTTTTTTTTGTCTCGGATAAAAGAAAAATAAGGATATTGTTTATGTTTGCTGTATCAATCCTTGTGAAAACAAACTTGTTGATTCGTCATATTATGGGTAATTTTCTGCAACTGAAGTCTTTCTGGAACTTCCTGAAACGGAACAAACTCTTTACCGCCATCAACATCTTCGGATTTGCCGTATCGCTTACGTTCGTCGTGCTCATTGGGCTATACGTGCAGGATGAAGTCGCCGTCAATCGGTCGCAGGTCAATCGGGATCGCATCTATCGCATCGTCGGTTCCTCGCAGACGAATTTCGCCCCGCCGACCGCGCCGGATCTGGCCAATCGGTATCCCGAAATCGAACGGTATACCTTGACTTACAATAAATATGGGTGGGAAGTGTCGGTCGAATCCGAGAACGGTGCCGAGCCGGTGCGGTATATCGGAAATGCGTTGATGACCGACTCCTCGTTTTTCCGGATCTTCTCGTTCCCGTTCGTCGAGGGGACGCCCGAACAGGCCTTGCTGACCAAAGGCGAAACGGTGCTTACCGAGTCCTACGCCCGCAAACTTTTCGGCAACCAACCGGCCTTGGGAAAGACGATTCGTGTAGACGGATTCGGCGAGCTGGTGGTCAGCGGCGTGGTGGCCGACTTCGACAAAGAGACCCATTTTGCCAACCCCGATTTCCTGCTCTGGCTCGATAATATAAGTTCGGCATGGGGAATGAATATGATGGGGCATAGCGGATGGTGTGCCGTGGAAATTTATTTTATGGCCCATCGGCAAGCCGATCTGCCGGCCAAGGCGGCCGACCTGGACGAATACGTGCATTCCAATGACATGTATTGGCTTTTCCGTCACGATTCGACCAACCATGCCTCGTTCGAACCGTTGGAAGAGGTCTATTTCAGTTCGAGACAGAGTTTCAGCGCGAATCGCTCCAATGACGCCCGCTTCCTGACCGTCCTGGGGGCGACGGCGCTGCTGATTCTGGCCTTCGCCATCATCAACTACATCAACCTGTCGGTGGCTCAGAGCGGCTTCCGGGCTCAGGAGGCGGCTACCCGGCGCCTGCTGGGCGGTTCGCGGGGAAGCCTCTTCGGCGGGTTTATTCTCGAGTCGCTGATCATCTGTTTCGTCTCGCTCTGCATCGGCCTGCTGCTGGCCCAGACCATCGAACCGTGGTTCCGGGAGGTAATGGGGTGCGACACCTCCCTCGCGGATAGTTTCACGGCGGGCAATGTGGCGCTGGCATTGGGCGGGGTTGTGGTGATCGGCGTCATCTCGGGGCTCGTGCCGGCTTATGTGCTGACGCGCTTCAAACCGATCGACGTCGTGAGGGGAACTTTCCGGCGGCAGACCAAAATGGTATACAGCAAGATTCTGATCGCGTTCCAGTACTGCATTACGATTGCTTTGATCGGCTGTACGATTACGGTGATCCGGCAGACGAACTTCATGATGAAGACCGACCTGGGATATCGGCACGATTATCTGCTGACGTGCGACAATATGACGGAGAATGCGGCGGAACGGGCGGCGGTGCGGAGCCAGCTGATGGCGATCCCGGGGGTCGAACAGGTGGCTTTCGTGGCCGGTACGCCGGCTGACGGCGGGAACAATAACTCGGCCCGGGACAAGGAGGGGCGGCAGCACAGTTTTCAGATGTTTGTCGGCGACTCGACCTACATGGAGATGATGGGTTTCGAGGTGCTGCATCGGACGGGGGTGGTGAGCGATCGGGGGGTATGGATCAACGAGACGGCGTGGAAACGGCTGGAACTGCCGGACGATGCCACGGAGTGTTTCGATCCGGGGCAATGGGATACGCCGGCGCCGCTGTTGGGGATGGTGCGGGATTTCCACACGACGGACTTGGGTAAGCCGATCGGCGAGGCGATGATCCGCCAGCTGCCGGAGGATCAGTTTTACCCGTGGAGTATCCTGATCCGGGTGTCGCCGGCCGATCCGTTCGGGGCGATGAACCGGGTGCGGGATTGGTACAACGGTTACAAGGGCGGTCAGCTCTTCATGGGGTCGTTCCTCGACGACCAGATCCAGCGGCAGTACGAGTCGCAGGAGCGGACGGCGCAGATTCTCACCTACTTGTCGTTCGTGGCGATCGTGATTTCGGCGTTGGGGATGCTGGCTATGGCGACTTACTTTATGCGTCAGCGGGCGCAGGAGGTGGCGATTCGGAAGGTGTTCGGGGCGACGAACGGGCAGGTGCTGACGCGGTTGATGACGAGTTTCCTGCGGTTGGTGGTGGTTGCGTTCGTGCTGGCGGTGCCGGTGATCTGGTACGTGATGAGTGAGTGGCTGTCGGGATACGCTTATCGGATACCGCTGTCGTGGACGATTTTCGGGCTGGCGGGATTGGCGGCGTTCGCGATCGCGTTTTTCACGGTGCTGTGGCAGTCGCTGAAGGCGACGCGGGCCAACCCGGTCGTGGCGATCCGTGACTGATGCGAGTTGTTGTGATTCCGGTCAGGAAGAGTCTGCTTGGGCTGCTCCAGTCCATTGCCCACCGCGGGCACGCGGGGCCAGGCCGGCCTGAGGCCAGTTCCCTCTCATCGGACAAGCCGCCCGTCTGCTTTAAGAGGGCATATTCTGCCGATTGGCGGTGAGCCAATTCGGCAAGAATTGCCGCGGTCGAGCTTTGAGCCGGTCGGAACTGCCGCTTTTTGAAAAAAGCGGCACCAAAAACTTTTATGCTAGCTACGCTACTCCTTAGGCTCCGCAGTCCTCATGTTTCGCGAGTCTGTCGGGCTGGGTTTTCTCGGCGAGCGCGCTAAATAACGGGTAAAGAACTCAAGCGCGCTACGCCGGAAAAACCCAGCCCGATGAACAGTCCGAGAGTTGGGCCGTCGGCAGCTGGAGGATGCGTTAGCATCCGTCGAAAGTCTTTTTGGTTCTTTTTGCCCGAAGGCTTCCTCGCGCTAACTCGGCATAGCCCGCTTGCGGTCTCTGCTCAAGTAACGCCGCTCGGCTCTTCAGAAAAAGAACAGTACCCTCCAACCCAAGGAAATATACAGAAATATCTGCCGTTTACCGCCGGCAGAGCGGACGAAAGTCGCAGAACTCGCACGTGCGGTGATGCTCCGTTTGAGAGAACGGTACCGAAGCGTCGAACAGCGAAGCGAAAAGCTCCTCCAAACCTTGCAACAGCTTTTGGCGGAGCTCCTCGTCCAATGCCTCGATCTCGACCGGTGCGCCCGCCTCGTCCTTGCAGACCGGAATCGGCGAGAAATCGACCGTCCCCATCCGCCGCGCCACGTAGAGCTCCGTCTGTACCCGTGCCGCCGGTCGCATCCCATTCAGAATCAGTCCGTAGAGCAACGTCTGCAACACCGCCCCGTTGTGCGCCTCGTAGCGCAGCTCGCCCGTGCGTGTGTTCACCGCCTCGTTCGAGAAGAGGCTCTCCGGCGACGGAAACTCCGGCGTATCCCCCCCGCTTTTGTAGTCCACGATCCGCAGCGCGCCGCTCGCCATCCGGTCGATCCGGTCTGCCACCCCCGCCAGCACCACCTCCCGGTCGCCGAAGTGAAACGCATGCTTCAGCCGTTGTTCCAACGCCACCACCGTGAACGGTTCCGCCTGCGACCGCGCATCGTAGCGCAGGATGTGTTCCGCGTACCGCGCCACCGTGTCGCGATGCAGCTGCATCCGTCCGCTGAGCGACACATCCCGTCCGCGGGCTCCCATGACTTCAGCCATTGCCGCTTCCGTGGCCCGTATCACCCCCTCCCGATCGAACTCCGCTACCGCCCGTGCCGCATCCGGCCGCTTCAGGAGCGGTGTGTAGAGCGCCTCCAATGCCCGGTGCAGCGTATTTCCCACGTCTAAATGCGAGGCCTCCTCCTCCAGCTCCTCCGGCGTTTCGAGCCGCTCGATGTCCGCGAAGTAGAACTTCAACGGGCAGTCGATGTAGCGGTTGAGCTTCGACGGGTAGAACGCCATCGTCTCCAGCCGTTGCAGCACCTCCGGCGACTTTTCGACCCGGATCGCTTCCACCGGCCGGTAGTCGATCCGCAGGTTGACGTTCGACCGCTCCACCCGGTGCGGCGACTCGTACTCCAGCTGGTAGATATAGCGGCTCTGCTCGCCCGTGCAGCGTTCGTCGGCCGCCGAGCTGTACATCATCGTGAGCCGTCGGCACCGCGCGATCAGGCGGTAGAAGTAGTAGGCGTACATCGCCTCGTGATCCTGCGGCGTGGGGAGTCCGAAGGCCTGCCGCAGGTTGAACGGGATGTAGGAGCTCCCCTCGCGGTTCCCCGGGAAGGTGTCGTCCGTGAGCGAGAGCAGGATCACGTTGTCGAAATCGAGGTTCCGCGTTTCGAGAATCCCCATGATCTGCAAACCGCTCAGCGGCTCCCCCTCGTACGGCACCCGGCTCTGGGCCAGCGACTGCCGCAGCAGCGAGTGGTAGATGCCCGCCGGAAACTCGATGCCGCAGTCCCGTATCGTCGCCCCGAGCTTCGCCACGTGGTCGAGGATCGTGAAAATGAACTCTTTCCGTTCGCGCGCCTCCTCGGAGTCGGAATCCACGGCTCCGAAGCCCGAGAGAATATCCTCGATGTAAGCCTGCATCTCCTCGACGCCCGTCACCGGCCGGAAAATACGCTCCAGCAGGCCCTGACCGGCGAAAAAGGCCGGTTCGATCCAGATCGTCTGTCCTTCCCGAATCGTTTTCAGCGCTTCTCGCGCCGCGCGGCCGCACCGTTCGACGACGTACGGGTGGTTCAGTATGCCCGACACGTCGGTGTGCGAGAAGAGCCCCTCGCGCGCGTGCCGCTGGAGCGACAGGAGCCGTTCCAGCAGCAGATAAGGCACCGTGCCGGCCAGCGGATAGCCCATCGTGACGTTCAGGCTCGCGATCTCCGGCGGAATCGAGTGGAGCACGGGCAGCAGGAGGGCTTCGTCGGTGAGCACGATGGCGGTCTCCTTGTCCACGAACCCCTGCTCGTCGTGGATGCGCCGGAGCTCGCGGTACAAGGCTTTGCACTGCAAGACGTCCGACGGGGTCGAGATGGCTTCGATGCGTTTGGGCCGCACGAAGTTGTCGCGGTCGAAGTCCGGGGTGTCGTCGCCGAAGCGGGCCACGTCGCGGCGGATGAACCGACCGGCTTCCTGGCTCTCCGAGCGGTAGAAGTAGTTGTCGTAGTCCCAGTAGAATTGCCCGGCGCCGATCTCGCGGAGGTAGTCGAAGAGGCGTTTCTCGCAGTCGTTCAGGGCGTTGAAGCCGACGAAGCAGAAGGTCTTCCCGGCGAACCGTTCGTCGGTGACGGCTCCCGTCTCCGAGACCCGGAGACTGTCGGCCACGTCGCGGTAGATCATGCCGCTGTAGCCGATCCCCAGCTCGCGCAGCCGCGCTTTGTACCGGGTGTAGATGTCGAACAGCGACCGCCAGATTTTCAGAAATTGCCGCTGTTCGTCGGACTGCACCGCCTGCCGGTCGAGCGAGCTCCAGAAGTTCCGCACGAGGGTCATGGCCTCGTCGTTCCCGGCGAAGAGGCCGCCGAAGTGCGCTTCAATGTCGTGCAGGTCGCTGATGTTGGCATACAGTGCGGCGGCGTCGATGCCGTATTTGTCGATGGTGTCGAAGTCGGCGAGGAGCATCTCGCCCCACCGGAAGAAGCGGTCGAAGGGTTCGTCGTGGTAGGCGCGATAGACGGGGTAGAGCTCGGCGACGAGTCGCAGCCGCTCGCCGACGGCGAGCGGCGAGAGGCTCCGGACGAGGTCGTCCATCGAGAGGTAGCGGGGCTGCCACATGGGCCGTCCGTCGCTCAGCGCGAGCAGGGCTTCGTTGAAGAAGAGCCGGGCGCGTTTGCCGGGAAAGACGATGTGCAGGTCGGAGATGCCGCTGCCGTAGGCGGAGTAGAGGTGCCGGGCGACTTCGTCGAGGAATTTTTTCATAGTGGGGGGAGCCGGCTGAAGGAAAAGGGTCAGTTTTCGAACCAGTCGCCGCGGCACCGGAGCACCTGTTCGATCATGTCGCGCACGCAGCCGTATCCGCCCTTGAATCCGGATACGTAGTGGGCGGCTCCTTTGACCGCTTCGGCGGCGTCTGCGGGTGCGGCCGAGATCCGGACGAGGCGCATCGGGTCGAGGTCGGGGTAGTCGTCGCCCATGTAGAGCATCTGGTCGAGCGGCACGCCGCACTGTGCTGAAAAGTCGCGCAGGGCTTCGACTTTGGTCTCCTGTCCGGTGTAGATGTGCCGGATGCCGAGCCCCTCCATCCGCCGTCGGAGCTGGTCGCCTTTGCCGCCGGAGATGATGGCGATGGGGTAGCCTTTTTTCAGGGCTTGCACCACGGCGAGTCCGTCGCGCATGTGGTATTCGCGGAGGAACTGGCCGTCGGGTGTCAGCAGGATGCGTCCGTCGGTGAAGACGCCGTCCACGTCGAAGGCGAAGGCGCGGATATGTGCGATTTCTTCTTTAAAGTTTTGCATAGGTCGAACGTTTTCGAGGTGTGTCCGGAGCGGGTAGCGGGCTGCTCGTTGTTTGGGGGGGGCGGGTAGAGGTTGCCAGTTTTTAGGCCGAGGCGGCCGGTAAAAGACGCCGTGCGTCCGTTTATTCCGAGAGGCAACGCAACTGAAGACCGAGGTTACGACCGTTTGTGCCGCTGGGGTAGAGCCACGTCGCATTGAAGTTCAAGTCTATACTATTAGTCCCCCTGATTGCAGATGCCCAACTGCATCCGTAGCTGCCGACTTCGCCCAGTGTGCCCGATCCGGCATAGCGATAGCCCGGGGCGGGGTACCAGGCGAGCGGGGTTCCCGCGGTGCCGTCGTCCGTTACCTTGTAGAGACGACCGTTGGTGGCTTTGTAGTTCCCTGCGCCGTATTTTTCACCGGGAACCCCATCCGAGTAGTACGGGAAGGTACCGGTCAAAGGCTGATCGAGGTCGGTCGCC
>NZ_CAJTUJ010000085.1 GCF_910579375.1 uncultured Rikenella sp. | reverse complement strand
TGGTCGTGCTCACGCTCTTCAGTTGCGGCACCCCCCGTTTATTCCGAGAGGCAACGCAACTGAAGAGCGTGAGCACGACCATCCTCTCTGCCGAGGTCGAGATAAGTGACATAGAAATTTAGCGACAAACTGCTGATCCGGCAGGTTGTACCAGACCAACTGTATCCATTTCCCCCGACGTGTGCTAAAGTGCCGCTGAGTCTTTCGCGGTAGCCCGGGGCGGGGCGAACGGCGCGCGAAAACCCGCCGAGAACTCCGCCAAAGCCGTCTCGATCGCCAAATCACAATAACGCAGCGGGAAACCGAGAAAAACGGTAACTTTGCAACTATGGTACGTCAGATATTCAAAACCCTCGGCCTCCTCTCTATCCTTTTGTGGCTCGGCGCATGCAGCGACGTGAACGACCGGAACCGGCTCTCCGTCTACGTGTGCGACGCCCCGGCCGACTACACCGCCCTCGACTGCTATGTGGCCGAAGTCGCTGTGCGCGCCGGCGACGGAACGTGGCGGAATCTCGAAATCGCCGACAGCTACCTGCCCCTGATGAACCTCGTGAACGGCAAGATGCAGCTCGTCGCCGAAGGGACGATGCCGCAGGGAGCGGCTTATGACGCCGCCCGGATCGTCTTTTCGACCGAGAAAGCCACCGTGCGCGTCCTTGATCAGACCGTCCCCCTAGCCGTCGATCCGGCCGATGCCACCGTCGTCGTACCCTTTCCTGCGATGACGATGGACGGCCCCAATCGACCGCTGCTCTTCGACATCGACCTCGCCGCTTCCGTCATCGAAGACCCGGCCGCCGAGAGCGGATACCGGTTCCGGCCCCGGGTGACCTTCGTCGATATCGATCGTTGCGGAGTGGTGCAGGGTGGCTTGCAGGTCGGCGAGAGCGCCCTCTCGGGACGTGTGCGGATCGAATTCATCGACCCGGCCACGGGGAGCGTCGTCGCTTCGACCTACAGTTCGCTGAATCCCGTCGGAGCCTTCTTTATGCGGCTCCTGCCGGGCGAATATATCTTCCGCGTCGATCCGCGCGCCACGAGCGGCATCCGGCCCTATTCCGCGCCCATTACCATCGCATCGCAGCAGATCACCGACCTCGGAAATATCGTGCTGGAGCGGGTGGATTTATAACGATTTAGCAGTCAGAGATCTCTTATGCCGCTTCTCCGGCCTTTTTCGCTCGTTCGTCTGTTCGCGATCCTTTCGGTCGTCGGACTGCTGGCCTCGTGCCGGACGATGCGGTATGTGCCGGAGGGGAAATACCTCCTGCGCCGGAACATCGTCGAGATCGAAGGCGTGCACAAAGCCTCGCGACGCGAACGCGTACTGCCCAAAGACCTCATGCCCTATGTCCAGCAACGGCCCAACAGCCGGCTGCTCGGCGTGGGCATCTACCTCGGGATGTACAACCTCACCGACACCGCCAAACACAGCGGCTGGCAGCGGTTCTGGCGCGAAAAGGTCGGCGAGGCCCCGGTGATCTACGACCCCCGGCAGGCCGAGCGGTCGCGCCAGATGATGCAGCTCTACCTCACCTCGCGCGGCTATCTGGACGGCACCGTGACCGACACCGTCGAATACGCCCGGAGGAAGCGGAAAGCCACCGTGCGCTACGTGGCGCGCGAGGGGAAGCCGTACCTCGTCTCGCAGATCCGCTACCGCATCGAAGACGACTTCCTCGAACCCATCATCCTCGAAGACACCGTCTCCGGCCTGCTGAAAATCGGCATGATCTACGACCGCGAAGTCTTCGACGCCGAACGCGAACGCATCAGCGCCCGGTTGCAGAACATGGGCTTCTGGAGCTTCAATAAAGGGTACATCTCCTACACCGTCGATACCGTCGGCTTCGACCACGCCATGCGGCTGACCGTCCACGTGCGTCGGCGCGTCGCCTATATGGATGCCGAGGGGCGGCCCGTGCTCGAAAACCACCCGGTCTATCGCCTCGGCCGGATCGTCGTCAATACCGATTACGACCCCACCCGGTCGCCCGAAGAGCTCGAACGGATGCCTTGGGACACCGTGCGTTACAACGGCATCGACATCCTCTACCTCGACAAACTCCGCCTGCGGGAGTCCATTCTCGCCGGCGCGCTGCGCCTCTCGCCCAACGAACTCTATGACCGAAGCAGCGTCCAGCGCACCTACGACAACATCCGGAACCTGCAATACAGCGCCAATATCCTCTTCACCGAGCTGCCTTACGACACCTTGCGACCGGTGGAGGTGACCCGCGCAGGCGCGAACGACGGCGGACGCGTCGTGTCGACCACCGAACGCAACCTCGGCTGTCTGATCCAGTGCACCCCCAATACCCGGCAGAACTTCAACGTCGATGCCGAAATCTCCACCACCGCCGACTACTATTCCACCGCCCTGAGCCTCGGCTACCAGAACAAAAACCTCTTCCGCGGGGCGGAGAATTTCACCGTCAACTTCCGCGGCGCCTACGAATTCATGAAAAACAAGGGGCGGCACAACTCCTATGAGTTCGGCGTGAACGTCGGGCTCGACATCCCGCGCTTCCTGCTACCCATCCGGGCCGACAAACTCGCCAAGTTTCCGTTGCAGAAGACCAATATCTCGATCTCGTACGACATCCAGCGTCGGCCCGACTACGACCGGACGATCGCCGGCGGAACGTTCGGTTACTCCTGGTCGTGGCGCAACGGCGGCCGGTTCCAGATCAACCCGGCGGACATCAACGTGGTTTCCGTGCCGTGGATCGATCCCGACTTCAAGAACAGCATTGAGAACCCCTACCTGCGGAACAGCTACGAATCGCAGCTGATAGCCGGGCTCTCGGCAGGGTATTACTTCCAGACCAACCCCAATACCAAGGCCGACAACCTCTCGATCCGGCTCGTGGGAGATATGAACGGAAACCTGTTGCGGGGGCTCACCTCGTGGCTCGGAAAGCGCACCACCATCGACCTGGAGGACTCCGACCACGAGAGCTACTACAAGATTTTCGGCATCCGGTTCGCCCAGTACGCCCGGCTGAGCCTCGACCTCAGCCAGCGCATCAACCTGACCACCACGACCCAGCTGGCCTGGCGGTTTTTCATCGGCGGCGGGGTCGCCTACGGCAACTCGACCACCCTGCCGTTCGAACGGCTCTATTTCGCCGGCGGCGCCAACAGCATGCGCGGGTGGCAGGTGCGGACGCTCGGGCCGGGCGAGACCCTCTACAAACGGGAGACCTATCCCAATCAGTTGGGCGACTTCCGACTGGAGCTCAACCTGGAGTATCGCTTCGCCGTGTTCGGGAATTTCGGCATGGCCGTCTTCGCCGACGCCGGAAACGTCTGGATGAACGCCAAGGGGTCGCCCGCATCGGCCCGTTTCCGGTTCGACAGCTTCTACAAAGAGATCGCCCTCGACACCGGGCTCGGATTCCGCTACGACCTGGGCTTCGTGCTGCTTCGGCTCGACTGGGGGATGAAGCTCCACAACCCCAACGTGCCGCGGCCCGAACGCTGGCACAGCGGCTTCCGGCTCAAGGAGACTGCGTTGCATTTCGCCATCGGGCTTCCTTTCTGATCGGCGCGTTTTTCCGATTCCGTAATAATTCGTACCTTTGCGCCGTTCGTTACAACGGACGCAAAGACCCGTGGAGAGATTTGGTCGATTGCAACCACGCGAAAAAATGCTAAAGCACACCTCGTTTTCGACGGCCGTTTCCGGGCCGGACTTTTTGTGCGCTTTTCCCCTCTTTTTTCGTCGTCGGTTCCCTCGCGGCCGGTTTGTCTCTTCGGTTTTGCAGCTGAAACCCGAATCGTTTAACCCGTAAATTTACACGTACCATGTCATACCTGTTCACCTCGGAATCGGTGTCGGAAGGGCACCCCGACAAAGTGGCCGACCAGATTTCGGACGCCATCCTCGACGAATTTCTGCGCAACGACCCCGAATCGAAAGTCGCTTGCGAGACGCTGTGTACCACGGGCCTCGTCGTCGTCAGCGGCGAAGTCAAATCCAACGCCTATGTCGATATCCAGAACACCGTCCGCGGCGTGATCGAACGGATCGGCTACACCCATGCCGACTATATGTTCGAGTCCAAATCGTGCGGCGTGCTCTCGGCCATCCACGAGCAGTCGCCGGATATCAACCAGGGGGTCGAACGTGCCGAACGCGAGGAGCAGGGGGCCGGCGACCAGGGGCTGATGTTCGGCTACGCCTGCCACGAGACCAAAGAGCTCATGCCGGCGTCGCTGATGCTCTCGCACATCCTGCTGATGGAACTGGCCGACATCCGGCGCGAAACGCCGTCGGCGATGCCCTACCTGCGTCCGGACGCCAAATCGCAGGTGACGGTCGAGTACGGCGACGACCACCGTCCGCGGCGCATCCATACGATCGTCGTCTCGACGCAGCACGATCCGGAGGCGACGCAGGAGCAGATCGAGGCGGACGTGCGGAACGTCCTGATCCCCCGGGTGCGACAGCGGCTCGAAAAGCGGGGCAACCAGCTGTTGCTGAGTCTGCTGGGGGACGACTATATCCTGCATGTGAACCCGACGGGCAAGTTCGTGATCGGGGGGCCGCACGGCGATACGGGGGTCACGGGGCGCAAGATCATCGTGGACTCGTATGGCGGTCGGGGGGCGCACGGCGGGGGGGCTTTCTCGGGGAAAGACTCTTCGAAGGTAGACCGCTCGGCGGCTTATGCGACGCGCCATATCGCCAAAAACATGGTGGCGGCGGGCCTTGCGGATGTGGTGTTGGTGCAGGTGGCCTATGCGATCGGGATCGCGCGGCCGGTGAGTGTCTTTGTGGATACGTTCGGGACGTCGAAACTGCCGGCTGCGGTTTCGGACGGCGAGATTGCGGCGAAGATCGCGGAGTTGTTCGACTTGCGTCCGGCGAAGATTGTCGAACGCTACGGACTGAAACAGCCGATTTTCCTGCCGACGGCCTCTTACGGCCATTTCGGCCGGGAACCGTATGTGGAAAACGGGATCCAGTTTTTCGCCTGGGAAAAACTGGACGAGGTGGAACGCCTCCGTACGGCTTTCGGCCTCCGGTAAAGATATTTAACCGTTCGATTATCCGTGTCTACCCGCATGGGACTGTCGCTTTCTTGAAAGAAAGCGACGCAAAGAACTTTCATGATAGCTACGCTACTCCTTAGGCTCCGCAGTCCTCAATCTTCGAGATTGCTTTTGGGTCGGGGCAACGGCGCGCTTAATGAGAGCTAAACCCCGATGCGCGCCGTTTGCTCCCGACCCAAAGAAGAGTCCGGGAGTTTGGTGACCGGCAGCTTTAGGATGCGTCAGCATCCTTGAAAAGTCTTTTGGGTACCTTTTCTTCAGAAAAGGTACGGTTCGAGGCGGGGCAAATACGAATTAATCGAAGATTCAAAAAGTTTATGGAAGAGCAGATACAGTCCTGTGTTTCCGTTTTGAAGCGCGGTGGGACCATTCTTTATCCCACCGACACCGTGTGGGGCATAGGGTGCGACGCCACCAATGCAGAAGCCGTCGCCCGCCTTTTCGCCCTCAAGCAGCGCGAAGAAGCCAAAGGCATGATCGTGTTGCTCGACCGGCCGGAGCAAGTCGTGCGTTGGGTGCAGGAAGTGCCGAGCGTGGCATGGGAATTGTGGGAAGCCGCCGAAGGGGCGGAACCCCTGACCCTGATCTTGCCCGAAGGGCGCGGACTCGCCGAGAACCTCTTGCCGCCCGAGAAGAGCGTCGCGATTCGGTTGGTGCAGAACGAGTTTTGCCGTCGCGTGATCCATCGGTTGGGGCGTCCGTTAGTCTCGACCTCCGCCAACGTGAGCGGCGAGAAGACCCCCGCCACCTATGCCGAGATTTCCGACGACATTCGTAACGGCGTGGACTGGGTGGCCGATCCGGCGATGGAGGAGCCGACAGCGACCCATCGCGCCTCGTCCGTCATCGCCCTCGACACCGACGGCGGATTCCGCATCGTGCGGCTGTGAGAAACGCAGACCAAAAATTACACCAACCACCATGATTACGACGCCCATTCAGCTCCGATTCAACGACATCGATATTCAGGGGCACATGTATAACGGTCAGTATCAGCATATTTTCGACCTCGGAAAGAACGAATATTTCGAGCGTATACTCGGCATCGAACAGATGGACGGCGCGCAGACCGTCGTAACCGCCAGCTCGACCACCAACTTCTACGTCCCCGTCGGGATGAAAGACCGGATCGTTATCCGCACCGGTATCGAACGGGTCGGTACCAAGAGTTTCACCGTCTTTCAGGAGATGATCGACCTCGATACCGACACCGTGAAGGCCGACAGTCGGACCGTGCTGGTGGGCTGGAACGCCGTGACGAAGGAGAGTTTCGCCATCCCTGACGCGTGGCGCGAAAAAATAGCATGCGAAGAGCGGTTTCCCCGATAAAAATGTCTACCTTCGCCGTGAAAACCGAAGTGCCATCAAACTCTATCCCTATGGGTGACGATCCCGGTGAGAATTACTGCTGTATCCTACCTGAACACGCTGCCGTTCATCTACGGCATCGAACAGCAGGCGGCGGTCTCTTCTGCGCTTTCGACCGAGGAAGCGGGACGGCTGCTTGCAGGAGAGGGTATTGCCCTTTCGCTTCGGGTGCCGGCTCTGTGTGCCGCTGATGCCGTCGACGGGAAGACCGATATCGCGCTGGTTCCCACGGCGGTGATTCCCCGGATTCCGGGATTCTCTATTTCTTCCGTCTTTCAATCTTTTGAGCCGTCCGATCGTTCGTCGGCGGCCTTTACACCTCGAATCATAACCGACTACTGTATCGGCGCGGAAGGCGCGGTCGATACGGTGGTTTTGTTGTCGGACACGCCACTGGCTGGTATCCGGCACGTATATCTCGACTCGCATTCGCGCACTTCGGTACAATTGGTGCGGGTGTTGGCGCGCGAATATTGGCGGATCGAACCGGAGTGGATCGATTCGGCCGATTGTTCAAGAAAATTGCAGCCCGGCGAGGCGATGGTTGCCATTGGCGACAAGGTCTTTGCACTGCGTGAAGAACATCGTTATGCTTATTGCTACGATTTGGCGCAGGAGTGGAGCGATTTTACGGGCGGGCTTCCGTTCGTTTTTGCGGCGTGGGTGGCCTGTACCGAAGCGGGGGCGGAGTTTGCGCCGACTCTGAATCGGGCGTTGGCTTACGGGGTGGAGCATGTCGCCGAGTCGATCACCGGAACGGTCAATCGTTCGCGGGATTTCGATGTCGGAACGGCTTACAACTACCTGACGCGGGCGATTAAGTTTCGGCTTGATGATCGGAAACGAGCGGCGATGCGTCTTTTCTGGGAAAAAGTCATCACCCCCGGGTGACTCTCTTCTTCGAATCACTCTATTTATTAATTAATCGTTCGTTTTCATAAGAACTGGCAGGATGCGCTTGAGGAGGGGCATTGTTTGGGGGCCGAGGTAGCCGTTAGTTGTTGGGGCCGAGGCTGCCATAGCGAAACGCAGTTTCGCCCGTCCCGCCGGGGTCACCCGGACGCCGCCCGCGCAGGGCAGTTTCCTCAAACCAACCGCGCGCCGACGCCAAAAGAAGCGATTCAACTATTTTGCCTCAGCAAAATAGAATGAATCGCAGGCGCGCGGTTAAAGGGTTGACTCAAAGCGATTCAGAGTTCATCCGCGCGCGACTGCTGGAGTAGGAAATCATTCAAACGCGAATGATGCGTTTGAATAAGATTTTCGCCAG
>NZ_CAJTUJ010000084.1 GCF_910579375.1 uncultured Rikenella sp. | reverse complement strand
TGAATAGGCAAACCTCCCGTTTTTTATTGGCCGTCTTCCGAGCCGTTGCCCCCTCCGCCACTCCCGATCGTCTTGGAACGGTTTTTGTTTTTCAACCTCACAGAACGATTCGATATACGACCTATCGTTCTATGTATATGTTATTTATAAAACTATAGAGAAACGATGAATGCAAAAACTTATCTCCTGAGCGGGTTGGCTCTGGCGATGTTGGCCGCCTGCAACAAAAACGAGGTCGAGGTTCCGGGCGAGGTGACCGTCGAAGTGTCGGAAATCCGCCTCCCGTCCGACGCTTCAAGTTCGCAGACTCCGACGACTACGACCTTTATCGCCAGCCAGCCGTGGCGCATCGAGACCTCCGCCACCAAAAGCGATGCTGCCGACTGGATGCACGTGGCGCCGATGAGCGGCGAGGCCGGAGCCGCCACCCTGACCATCACGGCCGACGAGAACCCCTCGGCGATGGATCGGACGGCCTATATCCGGATCGTTTGCGGCGGCGTGACCCGGGATATCGCCGTCACACAACCCGGCGACGGTACGCTGGTCGCCGGCGAGACGATCTATCAGGTCGGCCCCCAGGCCGATACCGTCATCGTGCAGCTGCGTAGCGGCGCCTCCTATCAAGTCGACGTCCCGGAGGGGAGCGAGTGGATCCGATCCGAATTCCTTTCGCACGGCCCCAAAGTCGATTCGCTGGCCCTGATCCTGTCGGCCAATCCGGCCGAGACCGAACGGACGGGAGCGATCCGGATTGCGGCCTCTTCCGGCGGTTTTCAGGCCGAAATCGCGATGTTCCAGCGGTCGGGGGTGTTGGATTTGCAGTTCGAACTCGATCAGCTCGTGCTGCCGACCGGCCGCTCCAGCTCGGAGAGCAGCGCCCAGTGGGTCGACAGCCTTTTTGTGGCCGGTTTCGATCGCGAAGGAGAGGTGCTGTTCGCCCAAAGTCTCCCGCGTCCGACCGAATCGGATCTTCACATCCGGGTCCTCCCGCCCGCGGAACGCATCCGAAACACCTATCCGGAGGCGCGTATCTATGTGGTGGCCAACAGTTCGGCAGACTTGAACCGATGGCCCGAAAACGAAACGCAATGGATAAACGGCAAGGACACGGCGGTGAATCGGCTCTTCGGAGCCGACGAGGTGCAGCCTCCGCTCTCGGCGCGCGTGACGCAGAATTTGGTGGCGGGCGAGAATCGGGTTCAGGTGGGGTTGTCGCACGTAACGGCGATCGTGACCTTCAAGGTGCGCTTCGACGAGGGGTGGGATTCGATTCCGCCGATCGAACAGATCACGATCAGCGGGTTCAGCAATTGGGGCTATCTCTTCCCGAATGCGACCGAGCAGGCGGTGCCGCAGACGATCGGTTACAATCCGGCGGTCGAGCCCAACGGAACGAACGATTATCGGTTCTATGCCTACGAAAACAGTCGGTTGGTGCTGACGGTATTGGCGGGCGGACGATATTATCAGGGGATTGCGCCGAATATTCTGAAACGGGGCTATAACTATTCGTTCAACATGCGCGTTTGCGAGGACGGGAATTGCGTGCCGACTGCGGCAGACGAATAGGAATCGCACAGAAAAAACAGCGGGGGATCTTTCGAACAGATGTCGAAAGACCCCCCGCGCGTTATTTTCGGACGAAGAAGTCGATATGTCTCCTACTTCTCCCCGTGTTTCACGTCGAGGAACTCCATGTTCTTCTCTTCGTACTCCTTGAGCTCCTGTTCCAGGCTCTGGCTGTAGAGCTTCATCGCCCGCCGGCTCATCCCCATGCTGGAGAAACCGCCGTCGTGGAAGAGGTTCTGCATGGTCACTTTCTTAGTCAGGTCGCTGAAGAGCGTAATGACGTAGTTGGCGCAGTCCAATGCGGTGGCATTCCCGAGCGGCGACATGCGCTGGGCGAAGTCCATCAGGTGGTCGAGCCCCATCACGCCGCTCCCGGCCGTGGTCGGGGTGGGCGACTGCGAAACGGTATTGACGCGGATTTTCTTTTCGCGGCCATAGATGTAGCCGAACGAACGCGCGATCGACTCGAGCAGCGCCTTGGCGTCGGCCATGTCGTTATAGCCGTACAGCGTCCGCTGTGCCGCGATGTAAGACAAGGCTACGATCGAGCCCCATTCGTTCAGGGCATCCTTTTTCCGAGCCACCTGCATCACTTTGTGGAACGAGATGGCCGAGATGTCGAGCGTTTTCTGGAGGAAATCGTAGTCGAGGTCGTCGTAAGTCCGCCCTTTGCGCACGTTGGGCGACATGCCGATCGAGTGGAGTATGAAGTCGAACTTGCCGCCGAAGTGTTCGGTGGTTTTGTCGATCAGGTTTTCCAAGTCCTTGACGCTGGTGGCATCGGCCGGAACGAAGATGGTGCCGAGTTTTTCGGCCAGTTCGGCGGTTCCGCCCATGCGGGCTGCCATGGGGGTGTTGGTGAGGACGACTTCGGCCCCCTCTTCGACGGCCCGTTCGGCGACTTTCCAGGCAATGGATTTTTCGTTGAGCGCTCCGAAGATGAGCCCTTTCTTACCTTTCAGCAGATTATAAGACATCGGTTTTGTTCTTTAATTTTTTTACAAAGTTAATCTTTTCCGGCGAATTACCGTCTTGTCCGCAAAATCCGGTTTCCGCCGTGCCGAACGGACAACAAGAAGAGGGCTCCGGGGAAATCGTTTCCCCGGAGCCCTCCGTGTTTACCTGATAAACCGCAGGGGGTTATTCCTTATCCCACCAGATACGGCCCGAAGTGACGTTTTCGTTGCTGCCGTATCCTTCGGTTGCGATCAACGCATCGACTGCGTTCAACCGATTCGAGGTGTTTTCGACCTGACCCGGCAGGACGCACCGGCGCGGCCAGGTCAGCAGATCCTGTTCGGCGGTTTGCGGCTGCACGAAGTAAGCCTTCGTCGGAAGTGCCGTGCCGTATTGAACCGGTACGACGGTCGGATAGCCGGTCAGTTTCCACCAGCCCCACATCTCTTCGGCGTGGGTGTAGAAGTAAACCCAGGCCTGAGCTACGATGGATTCTTTATCGACATACGGGTTCGCAGCCAGATAGTCGTCGATCATGTCGTCCGTAATCTGATACGGGCCGTTGTCGGTCAGACCGGCGATTTTCGGGAACGAAGCGGAGGTGGCGATCTGAATCTTATACCGCTGTGCATCCAATCGCAATTCATCGATTGCGGCCTTGACCCCGAGGTTGTACCAATCCTCGGCCGTTTTGCCGGTGCTGACGCCTTCTGCCGTCAGATAGGCCAGCGTGAAACACTGTTCCGGATAGGTGATGATCGGCCGACGCTGCTTGATTTTCCAGTCGAAAACATCGCCGTCGCCGTCGTTCGAGCTGTTCACGCCGTCCGAACCGCCGTTCTTGACAAAGTAACGTCCCTGTGCCGGCGAAGCGACCCGAAGGTTGATCGTAGTGTCCGTCCCGGTGCTGCTGCCCTTGGCAATGGTGAGGCTGTAGCTTTGCGCGCTCAACAGCATGCCCGGCCCCATTTCCTGATCTTTCAGCATCGGGTTGGCATTCTGTCCCTGATAGATGCGGTCGAAGATCGGAATTGACGGAGCCAATCGATCGGGCATCCCCTGATCCTTTCCATTCGGATTTTTGGTCACGGTGGTCAGCAAGGTAGGATGGTTGGCCTCGATGTATTTATACCCTTTGCTCAACTCGGCATCCAGACCGTTCGTCCGAGCCAGTAGCGGCAGACGCGGGTCGTTGGTCCGCTTCAGCTGGTGCATGAAGTTGTCCGTGATGCCGAAGTAGAGGCTGATGCCGTTGATGTCGTTCACCACATTGTCGTGGTCTTCCGAGTAGTTGTAGAAGCACGATTCGTCGTTGCTTGCGAACAAGCCGTCGGGCAACGCGAGCACCTCTTTGATGACCTCGTCGGAGTGTTGCGGGTTCCGAGCCCGGAAACGCCAAGCCATCTTCAGACGGAACGCATTGGCGAATTTCATCCACAATTTCCGTTGAGCGGCATTGTCGCCCCGTTTTACGACCGTAGCGCCCGGAGTGCCCATCGCCACGTTCGATTTCCAACCGTAGAAGTAGTCGTATTCGCCGAGGCTGACCGCATTCGGCACTGCTTCGGCAGCCAAGACAGCGATCGCCTCTTTGACGGTCTTGTCCAGTTCGAGATAGACATTCTGAATCAGGTCGTAGGTCGGCTGAATCACCGGATCCGTCGTGGCCTGAGCCCGGAAGGCCTCGGTATAGACCGCCGCCCCGTAGACGTCGAACAGACGCCATGCCTGATAGGTGTTCAGAATCTGACACACGGCGCGCATGTCGGCGTACCAAATCCGTTGAGCATCCGGAATGAACTCGCTGTGGTCGATATAATCGATCAGGGTATTCAACTGGCTGCCGTAGGCGCCGCAATACTCCGGCTTGTCGATATCGTTGATCCCGTTATAATAGGCGTTCCAGTACTGGTTGAATACGGTCGGATAGACCGCCGAGTTGGCTTTGGCCGGGTTGTAGTACTGAACGCTGGCGTAGTCGTAGCGTACGACATACTGCATCAATTGCATGATGTTGTACTTCTGCAAGAGGACTTCGCGGCTGAAGCCGTCCCAGCTTTTTGTCGCCCCGAGGAACATAAAACGCGGATCGGTGGCCGAGTTCAGGTCTTTATTCGTGTTCAGTTCCCGCATCTTGTCCTTACAGCCGACCAGCGCGAGTGCTGCCAGACAAGGAATCAGGTATTTATTGATTACTCTCATATGTGATTTTCTTTTTCAAATTAGAACCGTACGTCCAAAGTGAGTGCGAAGTTGCGCGTGAACGGCACACCGCCGACGTCGAACGGAGTCAACGGGTTGTTCGAGGTGATGGACTCCGGATTGGTCTTACCGTACAGCCCGTTGTAGATATAGCAGAGGTTGCGGGCCGTGAACGACAGCCGGGCCGACTGCATGCCGACGTGTTTGATCCACTTTTCCGGGAAGTTGTACCCAATAGTCAATTCACGCAAGGCCACATAAGAGGCTTTGGTGGTGAAGAGGTCCGAAGCGCAGCCCCAACCGAAAGCGTAGCTATAGTAAGCGGAAGCCAGCATCGGTTTGATGTGTCCTTCGTTCACCGCTTCCATGTAGGTCATGCCGCCCAAATCTACCTCCTGGCCCGTTTTGAGTGAGGTCATCGTATTTTCTCCACCGAGATCTGCCGGACGGAATACCCCGTCGAGTTCGATCCCGTTGTAGAGGAGATCGCCTTTCCAGTTCACGCGTTCAATCCCGCCGTGTTCCTTGTCGCGACCGTACAGAGATTCTTTGACCGTACCGGTACTCATACCGTAACGCAAGCCCGGGTTGGTCATCATCCCGCCCGAGCGACCGTCGATCTGAGCGAAGAAGTCGAACGAGCCGTTGTTGTTCGGCAGATTCACCTGCACCGAGGTGTTGAGCCCGAAGGTGAAGTCGGGTTCGACGGAACCGAGCACATCGTACGGATGGGTCAGGTTGCCGTTATCGTCCCGTTGCGCATAATAGTTCGGGATATCGCTACCGGTCGTCCATCCGTAAACTTCGATAGCATTCGGACTCCCTACTGCACCCCAGTAGTCGAGCATGTACTTATCGCCGTATTTTTGCGGAGTCGTACCGTTCATACGTTGCGACGCTTCGCCGTACGTCACCCGCGGTGCGGTACCGTAGCCGTTCCCCCCGGTGAAGACCCCGAAGGTACCCCCTTCGAAAGCGTAGATAGACGGCGATGCGTCATACCCGCCCCACAACTGTATCTGTTTTACCTTGTCGTGCAATTCTTTGATTTTACCGCGGTTGCGCGTCCAGTTGAAGCCGATGTTCCAGTTCACGGTACGCGTCCGGATCGGGGTCACGTCCAACTGAAGTTCCCAACCCTGGTTCTGGATGTTACCGGCGTTGATCAGGCGTTTGCTTACCCCCGATTCAGCCACGGCTGCGAGGGTGAGGATCTGGTTCTTGGTGTTGATCTTGTAGTAAGCTACGTCCACCCCGATGCGGCTGTTCAGGAAGCGGAGGTCGGCACCGAACTCCATAGATTGCTGAATTTCCGGCTTGAGGTCGTAGTTCGGCAGCGTCGTATTGTTCGGCGAAGCACCGATGATGCTGCTTCCGTCCGGCGTCTGGATGCCGGTCGAGTATACATTATAGTATCCGGCACCGTTCGAGGTGGCGTAAGCGCCCGTCCCGGAACCTACCTGTGCCCAAGAAGCGCGCAGTTTACCGAACGAAAGGATATTCGGGTCGATGTTGAACGTGTCGGAGAATACCCACGATGCGTTCACCGAAGGATAGAAGACCGACCAGTTATCGGCCCCCTGCGGCAACCAAGTGGGGAACAACAGGGAAGATACCCAGTCGTTACGCCCGGTCACTTCGAGGAAGACCTGATCTTTCCACGAGAGGTTAATCGCTCCGTAGACCCCGACAACCATGTTGTTACGCGGCGTGTAGCTGTTTTTTACATTGCTCGTGGTCAGCGGATTGACCGAGTTGCCGAACGACCATACGCCCGGAACGACCAGACCGCCGTTGGTCGTCTTTTCAAACGAAGTGGCGCGGGTGTTGCCGTACATTTCCGCCCCGACACGCACGTCCAGTTCGAGGTTGTCGTCTACGAACCGACCATTGCCGTGCAGCGACGCATTCCCGTTGTACTGTCCGCTCGAACCGCCGTAAATGCCGTATTTGTTGCCGGTGCCGGACCGTCCGATGCCGCTACCGTAGTTCTTTTCTTCTTCGAATTTCTTGAAGTCGTTGAAGCTGGCAGTCACATTGGCATCCAGCCAGTCGGTAAACTGGGCGGTCAAGCCCAAGCTGGCGATGATGGTCTGTTCGTTGTGACGGAAGTTGTCGTCCACTTCCCGGTTCAGCGCCGTCTGCAAACGCTGCAACGAGGTCTGTTTATTCGTCGAGATGCGTTCCCAGGTCTCCCGATTGACGATGTAGTTATCGCGATACCATTCGAGGTCGGTGTTCCGGTTCAGGAAGTAGGTGGTGAGCATCCCGTAGTTCCGCCCGTTGTCCCACTGCCAGATACCTTGCGTTTGACCGTT
Organism: uncultured Rikenella sp.; assembly: GCF_910579375.1. Taxonomy (GTDB): domain Bacteria; phylum Bacteroidota; class Bacteroidia; order Bacteroidales; family Rikenellaceae; genus Rikenella. The sequence continues at coordinate 948 of NZ_CAJTUJ010000084.1, read as the reverse complement.
GTAAGCATCGGAGTTGGAGTACTGGAACCCGAAGTTCACCGAGAAGATGTCGTTGATCTTCCCGTTCGTCCGGAAGTTCACCGAGTGGCGGTTGAACTTGTTGTTGGCCATCGTCCCGTTCAGTTTCGTATAAGCGTACGAAAGACGATAGGTAGCCTTTTCCGACCCGCCGGTCAATGCCACGCTCACATCGTCATATTGACCGGTCTGGAACAATGCGCGCCAGTTGTCCGGATAAGCCACGAACGGTTCGGGCGTATTATTGGGCCATTTGTAGTTCTGTTCCATCAGCTGACCGTCGAGACGGGGCCCGAACGAACCTGCGGTATAGCCGCCGTTGGCCGTTGTTGACAAAGTCCCGGGAATCACATCGCCTTCATAACCGTTTGTCGGTCGTCCTGCGCCGTACAGGTTCTGCAACGGCACCGGAGCTGCGTACGTGTCCTGCCATTCATGAGTGTACTTCACTTCGACACCGATTCCCTTGCGAGCTTTACCGCCTTTGGTGGTGATCACGATGGCACCGTTCGCACCACGAGAACCGTACAGCGCGGTTGCGGCAGCACCTTTCAGCACGGTGATCGATTCATAGTCGTTGGGGTTCAGGTTCTTCAGCTGGTTCCCGTAATGGTCTCCGGTTCCTGAAGCGTTAAACCCTTGTTCGTCGTTCTGCATCACGATCCCGTCGATGACGAAAATCGGGGAGTTGTTCTTGGTCAGCGACTTCGCACCACGGAGCGTAATCACCGGGGAAGAGGTTACCCCGGACGATCCGTTGGTCGAAATCTGAAGACCGGCCACTTTCCCTTGCAGTGCGTTAATCGGACTGATGGTGTTGGTACGCGAGAGTTCGTCGCCTTTCACAGCTGTACTGGAGTACCCCAACGCTCTGTTCTGCTTGCGTCCCCCCAATGCCGTCACCGTCACCGCCTCTGTCTGCAAAACAGA
>NZ_CAJTUJ010000083.1 GCF_910579375.1 uncultured Rikenella sp. | reverse complement strand
TCGAACCGCCGGCCTTGTCGCCCAGGCGCGGAGCGCCTCGGGGGGATGGGCGACAGGCCGAATACAAGAGATTGGGGTTGTGGATTGAGCTGAACCGTTACTGTGCTCCTGCGACCCTTTGAGCCGCGCAGTTCGCCGCCACCCCCTGCGGCGGACTGCAACTCGTCGGAGCTCGTTACACTCACCGCTGGCGGCGAACAACTTAAAAGAGATGAATAGGCTGTGCTCTTGCGACCCTTTAGGGTCGCGCGGGCCGGACGCCTCCCCTCGGTAGGCCCGCAACACGCCGCTCCGCGTCGAGAGTTGCCGTGCCTCCCGGGCGTCCGTCCGCACAAAGTTCGGTTATATAGGGTAGCTCCGGCCCATTGTCCACCGGCCCACTCTTTCCCCGTTTATTCCGAGAGGCAACGCAACAGAAAACCGTAGCCGCGATCGTTCGCAGTCGAAGGATACATGCCCGTCGCATAGAACAACAAACGCCAGGCGCCCGTGCTGCCGTCGGGCACCGACGCAGACCAGACCGTCCCCTCGTTGCCGAAGCCGTCCAGCGCGCCCGAAGAGTGGTCGCGGAAGCCCGGGGCGGGAGAAAGGCTGTGCCGCGCAACGTGCCAAATAGCCCCCGAAATAATGAACCGTGCGAAATAAAAAAGGTGCTCTGCGCGGAGCGCGGAACACCCTTTCCAAGGTCAATAACCCGTTCAGGCACCGACCGTTATTTCAACACCCCCAGCTCCCGTCCCACCTTCGTGAACGCCTCCACACACCGATCCAGGTGCTCCCGTTCGTGTCCCGCCGACACCTGTACCCGGATCCGCGCCTGATCCTTCGGCACCACCGGATAGTAGAACCCCGTCACATAAATCCCCTCCTCCAGCAACCTCGCCGCGAACACCTGCGACAGCTTCGCATCATACAGCATCACCGCACAGATCGCCGATTGCGTCGGTTTGATATCGAAACCCGCCGCAATCATCCGGTCGCGGAAATAGGTCACATTTTCCGCCAGCTTCGCGTGCAGGTCGTCGTTTTCGCCCAGCATGCGGAACAGCTCGATCCCCGCTCCGACCACCGCCGGCGGGATCGAATTCGAGAAGAGATAAGGCCGCGACCGCTGCCGCAGCATGTCGATAATCTCCTTTCGTCCCGTGGTGAAACCGCCCACCGCCCCACCGAACGCCTTGCCCAGCGTCCCGGTGATGATATCGACCCGTCCCCGGACGTCGAACAGCTCCGTCACCCCTCGCCCCGTCGGCCCCACGACCCCCGCCGAGTGGCACTCATCCACCATCACCAGCGCATCGTATTTTTCCGCCAGTTCGCAGATCCGATCCATCGGCGCCACATTGCCGTCCATCGAGAAGACCCCGTCCGTCACGATGATGCGGAACCGCTGCGCCTGCGCCAGTTTGAGCTGCGTTTCGAGATCTTCCATATCGGCATTCGCATACCGATACCGTTTCGCCTTGCAGAGCCGCACCCCGTCGATGATCGAGGCGTGGTTCAGCGCATCCGAAATAATGGCATCCTCCTCGCCCAGGATCGGTTCGAACACCCCCCCGTTCGCATCGAAACAAGCAGCGTAGAGGATCGTCTCCTCCGTTCCGAAATAGTCGGCAATGGCACGTTCCAGCTCTTTGTGAATGTCCTGCGTCCCGCAGATGAACCTTACCGACGACATCCCGAACCCGTGCGTATCCATGGCCCGTTTCGCCGCCTCGATCAGCCTCGGATTGTCCGAGAGCCCCAAATAGTTGTTGGCGCAGAAGTTGAGCACCTGTTGTCCGTCCTCCACCTTGATTTCCGCCCGTTGCGGAGTGGTGATGATGCGTTCCCGTTTGTAGAGTCCGGCCGCGTCGATCGCCGCCAGCTCATCCGTGAGGTACTGTTTGACTTTTCCGTACATCGTAGTTATGAAGTTAAGAGTTTTAAATTATTTGTGTATTCGGAAGCGCGACCGCATCGCGTCCCCTGTGTGGTTGAGTGATGCGGTTAGACCCGGCCAAAGCATCCCTTTAGGGATGCGCTCTAAAGTTTTTTTGGTTCTTTTTGTTCACAACCGACGCTGCCAGCGAGAGCAATGCAAACGCAGTTTGCGAATTGCCGAGCGGCGAGGAGGAACCGAGTAGCGTACCGAGGGCAGAGACCGCTTGCGGGCTTTGCCGAGGTAGCACGAGGAAGCCGAAGGCAACGCGAAGCCAAAAAGAACAGTTCCAGGCGGGACAAAGCTCGATCGCTCGTCGCCTAAAGAGGGAAATCGTCAAAATGCACTTTGTGCGTTTTGACAAGATTTCCCCGGCGCGCGAAAAAATGACACTGCACGAAAAATTCGTCGCCCGCCCGCCTAAAGAGGGATTTCGCTCATTTTGCGATAGCAAAATCGAGATGAAATCCCAACGGGCGACGTTTAGGAGTAGACCCGCCCATCTTTCGGGTGCCGAGCGGCACCGGTGGAGCGCCAGCGGAGCCGCAGTGAGGCGGACACGGGGCAGTGTTTTGGGCCGTGGGTTGGACTGTGCTTTTGCGACTCGCAGAGTCGCGCGAGCCGAAGCCTCCCGCAGCGGAGGCCCGCAACTCACGTTGCAGTGGGTCCCGCAGGCTTCGGCCGCTTAAACCGAATGCGAATAGCGCGGTTCCCCGAACTGCCGGCCTTGTCGCCCAGGCGCGGAGCGCCTCGGGGGGGATGGGCGACAGGCCGAACATGGCAGACGTGATAAACGGGCGCCGAGCCTGTGTACTGAGCCGTTCGGCCCACCCCTGGCGCGCGCAGCCCGAACCCGACAGAAAAAGGCTTGCTCCTGCGGCTCTGTGAGCCGCGCAGTTCGCCGTGTCAACGGTCGGCCCGCAGCCCCCGGGAGGGGACGCCCAGCGTCTTTTACTGGCCGCCTCTACCTCATGACACACCTCCCGGGCGTCCGTCCGCACAAAGTTCGGCTACATGGGGCAGCTCCGGCCCATTGCCCCCCGCGTGCCTCTCGTCCCCGTTTATTCCGAGAGGCAACGCAACTGAAAGCCGTGGCCGCGGCGGTCCGAGAGGCTGGGGTAGAGGCGCTGCGAATGGAAATTCAAGCCCAGGCCGTGGACGCCGCTCGTGGCGGAAGACCAGCTGTAACCGTTGCTGCCGATGTTCCTTGCTATGCCCTCCCAGCTCGCGCGACCGAAGTCGCGGAAGCCCGGGGCCGCGCCGCCGCACCGTCAAAGAACCGACAAAACCGCCGGAACAGACGCAAAGTTATTCTTTTGGGCCGAAAAAGGAAAACACAATACTCCCCGCTCCGAAGATGAAGATTGGCAAGAAATTTGCAGGAAAATCCGCGACACCCGCAATAGTTTTTGAAAAAATTCAAACAGCCGCCAGTTTTCTTCGCCCGAACCGTAAAATTTATCCGATATAATTCATATATTTGATTGAAATTGGTTTACTTTTCGGTTCCACCCCTCCCCCGAGCCCCCGCTCCCCGGAAGAAGATCGGAAAGAGCGACGAACCCTCACCCCTCCAGCCGCCCTCGCCACCCCGGGCGCCCGGGAAACAAAAACGGAAACACGATGAGCACATCCACCAAACCCCTCCATCCCGCACCCCAGGACGAAACCACCGAACCCCAGGTTGCCAAACGCAAACGCGGCCGTCCGCGCAAGAACGGCCCCCTTCTCGACCAGCCCAAACGCAAACGCGGCCGTCCCCGTCGCGCCGAGCCCGACCTCGCCGACCTCCAGGACATCCACCTCGACCTCGCCGACCGCACCCGCGCCTCCGGCCGCCGTTCCGGACACTCCACCCGCGAACTGATCGTCGCCATGGCCAACGAAGTCATCAACCGCACCGGCATCGTCGACTTCCGGATCGAGACCGTCGCCCGCGCCCTCTCCCTCAGCCCCGGGAACATCACCTACCACTTCCCCAAAAAGGAAGACATCATCGCCGCCATCTGGGAGCAATACGAGACCACCATGCGTGCCACCCTCGCCGAGATCATCACCCCCTTTCTCGACATCAAACAACTCTACCTCTACTTCCGCGTCATCGCCTCCAAAGCCATCGCCTATGTCGGCGTGACCGCCTATTACTTCGGCGACCTCGGCGTCCTGCGTCGCGAACACGCCACCTTCGCCCGATGGATGGACTCCAACCGCACCTGGATGTACGCCTGCTACGACCGTCTGACCGAAAACGGCTGCCTTCGCCCCATCGCCGACCCCCTCCTGCGCGACCTGATCTTCGCCTCCCAGATCACCCTCCTGCGCTGGTGGATCAACAACGCCTTCGCCAACCACGGCGGCGACCGCCTCGAAGAGGCCGTAAACCGCTACGTCTCCCTCTCGCTCCTGCAACTCCTGCCCTACCTCACCGACGAAGGGCGCCGCCAGTTTAAAAACATTGCCAACCAAATAAAATAGAGACGCCATGGCTGTAATCAAGAAAGAGAAACACCCGACGGCATCCGCCCTCGTAGTGCCCGGCGTATCCGACGAGCCCTCGACCCGCGACACCATCCTTCGCCGCTCGCTCGAACTCATCAACGACACCGGGATGGTCGACTTTCGGATCGACGCCCTCTCCCGTTCCCTGGGGCTGAGCCCCGGGAACATCACCTACCACTTTTCGCGGAAAGAAGACATCTGTTACGCCCTGTGGGAGCGCTACCTCGACGAATACGACCACCTCGTCCGCCCGCTGACCACCCTGCTCGACCTCCGTCAATACTACCTCCTCAACCGCGTCCGGATCCGCCTCGACTACAAATACCGCGGCGTCGTGCTGTTCCGCAGCTCCGACCTCGGCGCCATGACCCGCGACCGGGAAGTGAACCGCGCCAACGAAGAGCACCACCTTTCGCTCGGGCGTCGCGCCGTCCAGCTTCTGACCGGAAACGGCTATATTCGGAAAGAAGCCACCCGCCAACAGCTCGAAGACATCCACGCCTGCCATTACGTTTTGACCCGCTGGTGCCTCAACTACGGTTACCAGGCCTATGGCGCCGACGACGTAGCCAACCGGTTGGATTACCTCGCCCTGATGTCCCTACACGCCCTTTATCCCGTCCTGAGCGAGAAAGGCCTCGCCGAATTCGCAGAGATTATGGATAAAGTCTCCGCCGACGATTCTCTGGGCGACCCTCCGTTGCAGTAGGCGCCTCCGACAAACTTAGGTATCACCTATTTTCCACAGGGGGACTCACCGCGAGTCTCCCTGTTTTTATTGCCGCCGACAGAGCCATTATTTTCGAATAATTTTAGAAATAAAATAATTCAACAAAATATTGCCGTTTTCGACTCTTTGGATTATATTTGAAGTGTGATTTCTCTGAAAACCTTCGGGGAGACACAATTTTTAGTTACCTTTAATTTTTGAAGTCATGAAGAAAATGACCAAAATTCTGCTGGCCGCCGGTGGTGCAGCCCTGATTTGCGGCGGCGCCGCGATGACCTACCTGAAAGCGCAAACCCCGATGACTATTCAGGAAGAACTGACCCTCGCCAACCTCGAAGCGATGGCAGTAAACGACGAGGGTATTATAGATATTGGAGGAGGAGCAAGATGGTGGGTTTTGTATACGGACAGTGACGGGTCGCATATCTGTAAACCGAAAGGTTCCGCTGAATGTCTGTTTTAATATGACTGATTACTTCGTTCCCACATCTAGGATTGGTGTGGGAATGTCATTTTAATGGAAATGAAAACATTACGATTGCTAATCATCTCTTTGTCGTGTATCTGCCTGAACCTCTTTTCGGTTGCCGGACAAAATAAGATTACCGTTGATTTCGACGCTCCCAAACCCACGTTGAAAGTGACGAAAGTCGTTCCGCTGGAGACCCATAAAGAGACTTTCGTCGATCAGTTCTTCAAGGTACAAGCTACGGATCGATGCATCTTTGTTCAGGATCGGTTTCAAATTCTGATATTCGACTCGAACGGCAAATATCTGTCGAAAGTACGGAATTTGGGACATGGCCCGCGGGAATACGTGGCGATAAAAGATTTTTGTTATCATAACAATTCGTTATGTGTTCTCCCATTGGAGGGACAAAAAGTACAGTTCTATTCGTTGGCGGGAGACTATCTTCGTTCCATGTCGTTGAAAATTTCGGCAGATGCTTTATGGATAACGGATCGATTCAAAGCATTCAAATCCACCGCCGACCCGAAAGGCACGCTGGTTGTCGCGCTTCCCTCCGGAAATAAGAGCATTCGTGCCGTTAAACCCGCATTGGCGACCACGACATTCAGCATCGAGCCCCCCCGGCCTTTTACTCAGGCCGGCGAACAGGTCTATTACCTGCTGGATTTCATTCCCGCGATTTATACCGTGGGTACACGGCCCGAAGATGTCCGTAAAACGGAGTTCGATTTCGGAACACATACGATTACGCCGGACTATGTTGCAAAATTGGAGCAAAGAGAGATGTTCGAGCGACTCAAAAAAGACAAGATGGCCTGTTTCCTGAACTTCCATCCGACCCGGGATTGGTGGGGACTGGCATTCGCGATGGGAGAGGATCGATATTGCTGGTATTACCATCCGCAGAGCGGAAAACAATATATCAGTCGCCGAGACAATGGCTCGACGTCCAAATTGATCGTATGCTCCGTCGACAATCAGTTTGTGGAGGCGGTGGAGGCGGTGGAATTTCTCGAAAATCCCCGTTACGCTCCGTATAGAGAGGGGTTACAAGTCGACGAAAACGACAACGCCGTACTGATCTTCTACACCGTCGAATAGATTCCTTGTCGCACACGTCAACGGAAAAGACGCGAAATCACATAGTCCGAAATCAACCACCGCGCCGGAGGGATGGCCCAGCCGAACGATGTCCGGCAGAGATCGCCCGCCGCTTCGAAAACCGCACATTGCGTTTCGAGGCGGCGGGTCTCCGTTTCGCCGAAACGGGCCGAAAACTCGGCGGTGGAAAGGCCGGCGACGGTACGCAGACGGGTCATCAGGTATTCGTTCTGAAGGTCGGTGTCGGTCAGGAGCTCCTCTTCGGGCGGAGTCCCGGACAGATAGAGCGGGTTGCTGGCTACGTTCCAGCTCCGCCGCCGAGAGCCGTCGTAGGAGTGGGCGGAGGGGCCGACGCCCAGATAGGGCGCGCCGAGCCAATAGGCGCTGTTGTGGCGGGCCCGATAGCCGGGACGGGCGAAGTTAGACACTTCGTAGTGTTCGAAACCGGCGGACTGCAACCGTTCGCGCAGGAAGGAGAAGTGTTGTTCGGAAACGGTCTCTTCGACGGGTGCCAGCCCCTGTTTGCCGAAAACGGTGCGGGGCTCGACGGTGAGGTGGTAGGCCGAAATGTGCTGCACGGGCAGGGCGACGGCCTGTGCCAGGTCTTCCTGCCACTCGCGCAGGGTCATACCGGGCAGGCCGTAAATCAGATCGATCGTCAGGTTTTCGAAACCGGCGGCATGGGCGGCTTCGACGGCTTCGACGGCGGCACGGGCGGTATGGCGGCGGTTCATCCGTTCGAGGTGTCGGTCGTGGAACGACTGCACGCCGATGCTTAGGCGGTCAATGCCTATGTCGCGCAGGGCGGAAAGATAACCGGGGGTCAGGTCGTCGGGGTTGGCTTCGAGGGTCACCTCTTCGAACCGGTCGACGGCCCACTGCTCCTGCACCTGAGCGACGAGCGGGGCGATCTCGCCGGGGGTGCAAACGGAGGGGGTGCCGCCGCCGAAATAGAGGGTCTCGACGCTCCGGGGGGCGACTTCGTCGCGGCGACGGGCCAGTTCGCGACGGATGGCTTCGATCATCTCTCCTTTCCGAGCGAGAGAGGCGCTGTGGTGAAAGTCGCAGTAGTGGCAGAGTTGACGACAAAACGGGATGTGTATGTAAATTCCGGACATGTAATCTCTCTTGGGGGTGTTCGTTGGGGTGGATTCTTTGTGGCGGATTCTTTGTGGCGGAAGCGGTCGGTTTTCGAGTGCCGGGCGGTGCGCCCCGGGCTCCCGCGACTCGGGATATGACAAACAGGGAGGAGAATTGCGACAATGCGGCAACAGCGGAATTTCCAGATCCTCTGCCACGAGTACCATCAACGGCATTTATTTGTTAT
>NZ_CAJTUJ010000082.1 GCF_910579375.1 uncultured Rikenella sp. | reverse complement strand
TGATTATCAATCTTTTGCATAATTTTTCCAGAGTTGGTTTCAAAATTTGTTGTTCTTTCTGCCTCATAAATGAAGACATAAACTGAAAATCTATCTCTTCATTCACATTAACAGGTAAGTATATTTTGTCTTTTTTTATTCTATCCAATGAAGCCATATGCCCATAATTATATTTAGTTGCAGTAGTTTGGGTGATAGCTTTAGAGATAAAAAGTGCCACATACCTATCCAGAGAAAAATTCCTCGCGTAAAGAAGAATGACCGATGACCCAGCTCCGCCACGCCCTAAAAAATTATATGGATGATAATAACAACTTCCATCTACGGGACTAATCGAGAGACAGTTGCCATTATCAAGGATCTCGCTATTTTTAGGGATACAGAATTTTGTAACCCCATTGTTTATAGCACCTGACGCGATAAATGGTATTTCTCCATCGTTGTAATCATCCTCCTTTCGGCTTATTGGACGTTTTGCATCAAATAGATCACCAATAACAAATTTTCGCCAATTTTTATTTTCCAATGTAAGGTTAACCATTGCAATTTCCCTCCTTCTCTTCGAATAAATACCCCCGTCCGTGCGTGATCATGTTGAACTCAAAGGTCAGATAATCCGCCATCGTCCGCTCGAAATCCTTTTCCGACGGTATCTCGTCGTTGAAATAGTAGAACGCGTGCAGCCATTCATCCTCCGCCTCGACAGTAGTTTCCACACAAAACTTCGTCTCCGCCTCGACCCGACCGAACCACACGTCCAACAAGTGTTGCCGTTTGTCTTTGGCACTCGCCGTCTCCTCCAAACCGACATGTTTGCTCACCACAAATCCGTCGTCTTCAAAATTGATGAAACGACACCGGTGGTCCGGATCATGCGGCACCCCGGCCGTGAAAACGGCGATACACGTATTGGTACCAACCCCATAAAAGGTGTTTTTATTGAGCGTAATCACCCCTTCCAGCGTGTGGTGTTTCAGGATGTTGTTCTTGACATTCTGTTCCTCGCGGCTCTTGCCCGTAACGGAAGATTGAGGGATGATGACGATAGCCCTCGCCCCTTCCGTCAACGAATCGAGCAGATGTTCCGTAAAGCTGATCTCGTACAAATCGGGGTTGGCCTTGGAACCCTGCGAATAGGGCGGGTTCATCATCCCCACGGTACACCCCTTGAGCTGTAATTGTCCGGGATTTTGTTTCAGGAAATCCCAGTTGTGTAGGTTACTCTTGCCATCGCCGCGGAGAATCATGTTGGTCGTGGCAATGGTAAACATATAAGGCTGCTGTTCGATACCGAACAACTGGTCGCGTTTGATGCGTCTCCTGCAAGCCTCATCGTCGGTTTGCCGAACCATCTTGTGCATAGCGGCGATCAAGAAACCGGCCGTACCGCAACAAGGGTCGAGTACCTTGTCTTCGACTTTCAACTCCGCCAATTCGCAAAATAACTCCGTGATGTGCTTTGGAGTGAGAACAATACCCAGAGTCTGCCCGTCGCCACCCGAGTAAGACATGAATTCACCGTAAAACCGCCCCAAATAGTCCTCTGCCGAGTTGCGGTACCGGATATTTTTGTATATGCTATTGTAGAGAAATTCCGTATAATATCTTAAGGGCGTTTTACCTAACGTCGCGTCTATCTCGTTTATTTTTGTTGTATCTTTTATGACGGAGAACTGGCTGAGCAATTTGTCCCGTTTCGTGTCGGGCGTAACATTGACTCTGTCCAAATTACTCCGGATGGCTTCCCAAATCTTTTGCCCATCGGTTTTAATGGAATCGCCGACGAGAGACTCGATGGAGAATGTTTTGTACTCGATCTCCCGCAGAGCGAGCATAATACCCGACACCACCAACGGTTTTTGCTCGGTGGTCAAATTCCCGTAATTGCGCAGGTCGTTATGCAGCTTCTCGGCCTCTTTAAGAATTTCGGCCGTTGTCTTTTCCACATCCGTCTCTTCACGTAGTATCTCTTTCAGGTAATACTCGTCGATATTGGTCTCATTGAAAGAGATGAAGGTCTCCATGTCGGGCAACTCCTGGTAATCGCCCCGCTCGTTAACGAACACCGGAGTAATCCTATGATGTTTCTCGTTGCCCGACACACCGAAGGCCAGTACTTTGTGATACGACGTGTTGGCCGCCAAGTGTAGGCCGTAAAACAAGGCCCCATTGACCGCATAGTCCTTGACACTCTTGACATCCTGACAGATTAGACCTTTTTCATCCCGGGCCAGATGTTTTTCAAGCACCGCCTTATCTTCGATGACCAGCAGAAAATCTTTGACCACCCCGCAATATTCAGGATAACCGACATGGCCCGTTTTTGATTTAGATGCGGTTTTTAATGCTTCTGCGATCTCCTTTATATCACACCCTTGTGGAGTTAAATGAATATCGGCCTCCTGCAATAATCCATAAACCCAAAGGTCTGTTTTAACCTCTTTTCTCGCCATTTGGTGAAATTTCTTATATCATCTCTTCTTAGCGTGTAAAAATAAGAAAAGTAGGCGAATAAGCCCGACCAGACATAAATTCAGAGATTCGCCCGGAGAGCACGCCTGATATCATAAGAATATCATTTCACAATTCGTTCGTCGCCCGACCGTTCCCTGCTTGTCTGCCAAGGGGAGAAATGCGGAACTTTCTCCTCTCGTTGAACGATTCAGCACCGAACACCCTCCATCCAGACTTACCAACGCAGCATCTTGATACAAATAATCGAGGCCATTTTCGCCAAAACTTCCATTTTTCTCCCCGCCCCCACAAATCAGAAAGTTCCGAATTTCTCCCCCTACTTGCATACCAGGCTCCTCTCCCCTACCCCGCCCGTATGTGCCATTCAAAAATAACCTACCTTATCAATCATCGACCGGAAAGGCGGCGCGGCGAAAACGACGACGGCCATCAACCTCGCCTCGTACTATGCCAAGAACGGCTTCCGCATCCTGGCCGTAGACCTCGACCCGCAAAGCAATATGACCGAAGCGCTGGGTTAGAAAGCACAATATAATATCTACGTAATCGGCAGAAAACCGGACTACCGGCCCTGGAGACTGAGGCCGAACGGCTTGGACGAAAAACCTAAAGGGTAGCAAAATACAGCCTATTCATTTTCGGCCACAGCTAACAGAGAACGAATATTAAAGCTAAGGCGGCCAGTAAAAGACACGATGCGTCCTTCCCGTGGACAAGCGTCCACCCCGCGCGGTTCTGCGAACCGAAAGAGCAATACCCAGACTGTCGAGTTCGTCCCCGGCGTGCTATTCCTTCTTAACCTCCGTAGCTCGCCGCCAGCGGTGAGTGCAACGAGCTCCGTCAAGTTGCAGTCCGCCGCGTGGGGTGGCGGCGAACTGCGCGGCTCTGCGAGTCGCAGAAGCTCGGCCCAAAGCACCGTCCCGTGTCTGCCTCACTGCGGCTCCGCTGGCGCTCCGCCGCTCTTCCGCGCCCCACTTAGTAAGGCAGAAACAACCCCAACAAAACACCTTATGGGTGCACCGGAGGGACGGGCGAAACTGCGTTTCGCTGCGGCAGTCTTCCCCCCTACGACATTCAGACAAAACCGATTCTCCCAAAACAAGCCGCGGGCAGACTTTCTGAGAAAGTCCGCCCGCGGCTATTCCATGCAGGTCGGCAAAGCGCCGAGCCTACTTAATCCGTTCGTAGTACTCCCGAGTCCGGGTGTCGACCCGAATCCGTTCGCCGGTATTGATAAACAACGGAACCTTCACCGTAGCGCCCGTTTCGACGGTCGCCGGTTTCAGCGCATTCGAAGATGCGGTATCCCCCTTCAGACCCGGCTCGGTGTAAGTCACCTCCATCTCCACCAGCTGCGGCAATTCGGCCGACAGCACCGTCTCTTTTTCCGTGTGGAACATCACCTCCACAATCTCGCCCTCTTTCATCAAGTCGGCGTTATCGATCATTTTCTTGTCGATCACGATCTGCTCGAAAGTCTCGGTGTGCATGAAATTCGCCCCCATATCGTCCTCATAGAGATACTGGTACGGACGACGTTCCACCCGAACCGGCTCGATCGGCGCACCGGCCGTGAACGTATTGTCGATCGTCCGACCGTTTTCCAGATTTTTGAGTTTGGTGCGGACGAAAGCCGGCCCTTTACCCGGTTTCACATGCTGGAAGTCGATGATCTGACACGTTTTGCCGTTCAGTTCAATGCACATCCCGATTTTGATATCTGCGGTTGTTGCCATATTGTGGTTTAAGATTTTAAGATATTCCGTTTCGTGTGACGAAGCACGCAAAGTTACGAAAAAGCCGGAGTTTACGCAAACAGGGGACGCACCCACTCCACCACGATCGCCCAGACCACGAACCGGGCGGTCTTTCCGATCAGCATGAAGACCGCCACCTGCCAGACATTCGTCCGATAGAAGCCCAGCGCGAGCGCAAACAGATCGCCCACGAACGGAAGCCACGACAGGAAAGCCAGCCACGCCTCATAACGATCGACCCGGACTTTCTGCCGTTCGAGGGTCTCGCGTTTGACTTTGAACCACTTTTCGATCCACTGCCACCGTCCGCCGCGCCCCATCCAGTAGGAGATCATGCCGCCGGCCCAGTTGCCGACCGAAGCCACGACCACCGTCCATACCACGTGTCCGCCGGCCGCCAACATCCCGACCAGCAGGAAATCCGAGCTGAACGGCAGGATAGTCGCCGCCAGCAACGCCCCGACAAAGAGCCCCACATAGCCTAAATCCAACAACCACTCCATACCCGGTTCGTTATTCGAGTCGTTCGATCGTCAACTCCGGCAACGACTGCATGAACTGGAACAAATGGGTATCCTCGTTCCTGCTCCGCGTCTTGACCACCATCGTCACCCGATACAAAGTCCCCTCGCCGACCGTCTCGTGCGTCGCCTCGTAACTCATCAGGTGATAGCCCTTTTCGTGAATATGCGTCAAGACCTGCCTCAGATTCTGCTCGTCGGAGGTCGAAAAAACCAACAGCGAAGAGTGGATGCCGACGGTCTTGAAAATCAGGGTCGAGAGCTCCAGCCCCGCCAAAGTCAGCACCATCGCCGCCAGCCCCACGGCATACATCCCGCCGCCCACCGCCAGCCCGATTCCGGCCGTCGCCCACAACCCGGCCGCCGTGGTCAGCCCGCGCACGAACTGTTTGTGGATCAGGATCGAACCGGCCCCGATAAACCCGATCCCGGTCACCACCTGAGCCGCGATCCGCCCCGGATCGCTCCGCGGATCGGCCGAAAAGGCGTAGATGGAGACGATCATAAACAGAGCGCTGCCCAAAGCGACCAGAAAATGGGTACGCAATCCCGCTTCCTTGGCCCGGAGCTCCCGGTCGAACCCGATAATGGCTCCCAGCAGAGCGGCTATGCTCAGCCGCAACACGAATGTCCAGATCATCTCTCCATGATTTTAAAGTTCAATACTCCGGCACCGCAACCCCGCCCGTTCGATCGCCTCCAGCACCCGTGGCAAGGCGTAATAGAGATTGCGCGAAGCCTTCACCGAGTCGTGGAAGACCACGATCGAACCCTCGTGCAGGTGGCGCGTCACATTCCGCACACAGGCCTCCGGCGACACCGTCCGCGCATAGTCGCGGCTCAGCACGTCCCACATAATGATGTGATACCGTTCCGAAATGCGCCGGATCTGGCTCCGCGTAATCCGTCCGTAGGGCGGCCGGTAGAGGTTCGTCCGAATCAGTCCGTTGGCCAGGTCGGCATCCTCGATGTAGCGTCCCGCCGGATTGCCCCACCCTTTGATGTGGCTGTAGGAGTGATTCCCCACGGCATGTCCCCGGGCCTTGATCTTGCGAAAAATCTCGGGATGCTGGTCGACATTCTTGCCCAGACAGAAAAAGGTCGCTTTGGCCTCATATTTGTCCAACGTATCGAGCACCCACTGGGTCACCTCGGGGGTCGGCCCGTCGTCGAAAGTCAGGAAGATCGTTCCCGGCTCCCGAAAGTTCCAGTTCAGCTCGGGAAAAAGACGTTTGATGAATTTCGGCGGCCGGAAATACATGTGTGTCCGTAGAGTGATTGAATCCTCACAAAGATAGAAGAATATTCGTTACATTTGTCCGGCGGCGGCCGCGGAAGGCGGCGGGGTCGCTGTTTTTCCACCCAAACCCCTTTCACGCCATGAAAAGAATCACCTGGATACTGGTTTCCCTCGTTGCCGCAGTCGGCACGGCCTGCGGCCCCTCCGGCCCGGTCAAGGCCCCTTCGTCGGGCCGGGCCTACGAACTCTTCGTCGTCGCGCCCACCGAGCTGTGGGAGGGGCCGGCGGGCGACACCGTGCGGGCGATCTTCTCGCAGGAGGTCGAACGGATCAATCAGCCCGAACCACTCTTCGACCTGCTCAGCGTGCCGCCGACGAATTTCCAAAAGACCGTCTCGCGGCACCGGAACATCCTGATTCTGCGGACGGGGGCGCAGTACGAACGGTCGGATATGACAGCTGCGTATGATGTCTATTCGGCGCCGCAGTTACAGGTGACCGTCACCTCGCCGTCGGCGGACTCGATGGCGGCTTTCCTGCACACCTACGGCCAGGAGCTGGAACTGTTCTACGAAATCGTCGAACGGAACCGGTTCATCGCACAGGCCCGCAAACACAGCGATCCGGAGATCGGCACCCTGATCCGCGAAAAATTCGGTTTCGAGATGAGCATTCCGTCCAACTACCGGGTGCGGCTCGACACGACCGACTTCCTGTGGGTCTCTTACGAGTTGCCGCTGGCCAGCATCGGCTTCCTGATCTACACCTATCCGGCGGACTCGATCGTAACGGATGCCACGACGGGATGGCTCGTCGCGGCGCGGAACGGAGCGGTGCGGCAGGTGCCGGGGCCGTCGAAGGGGAGCTATATGTCCACCTCGACGATCGTCCCGCCGGATCGGAAGCTCCTGACGATCGACGGACGGCAATGGACGCAACTGCGCGGTTTCTGGGACGTGAAGGGGGATTTCATGGGGGGGCCGTTCATCAACTACACGACTTACGACGGGGCGACGGGACGGCTGATCGCGATCGACGGCTATGTCTATTCGCCGTCGCCGAACAACCAGGTGCCGATGCGGAACTACATTCGACAGGTGGAGGCGATTTTCCGGACGGTGCGGATTCCGGAATAACGGCCTCGCGATTTTTTCTCTGAACAAGATGGACACTTTCCTTTTCGACAGCATCATCATCGGGCCGATCCACAGCCGGCGGCTCGGTACTTCACTGGGGGTGAATCTGTTGCTTCCGGACTCGAAGCTGTGCAATTTCGACTGCATCTACTGCGAATGCGGATGGAACGGCGCGCACGGCACGGGGGGATTCAATCCGGCCGAACGGGTCGTCGCGGCGCTGGAACACCGGCTGGCGGAGATGGCGGAGGCGAAGGCGCTGCCGGACGTCATTACTTTCGCGGGGAACGGCGAGCCGACGATGCACCCGGAGTTCGAACGGATCATCGATGAGACGTTGAGGCTGCGGGATCGTTACGCGCCGCAGACCCGGGTGGCGGT
This sequence comes from uncultured Rikenella sp., assembly GCF_910579375.1. Taxonomy (GTDB): domain Bacteria; phylum Bacteroidota; class Bacteroidia; order Bacteroidales; family Rikenellaceae; genus Rikenella. Next base: position 672 of record NZ_CAJTUJ010000082.1, on the reverse strand, counting down.
GCTGAGCAATGCCACGATGATCGACCGGCCGGCGGTACGGAGGGCGTTGCTGCGGGTGGATCGGAATATCCTGAAGTTGGATTCGGCGCTCGACGAGACGGTGCGGCGGATCAACCAGCCGCAGAACGGACGCACGGTGGCGGAGACGATCGACCTGCTGGGCGGGTTCGAGGGAAAATTGATCGTCCAGACGATGCTGCTGCGGGGAGATTACGGCGGTCATCGGATCGACAACACGACGCCGGAGGAGGTAGAGGCTTATATGGAGGCGATCAGTCGGATTCGGCCAAGGGAGGTGATGCTCTACACGATCGACCGCAACACGCCGGCGGATGGCCTGGAGAAGGTCTCGTTCGAGGAGATGGAGGCGATTGCGGATCGTCTGCGGGAGGCATTGCCCGGTTTGGTCGTCTCGGTGGCGAGGTAGCCGGTATAGGGGTAGAGGCCGTCGATTATTTGGGCCGCGCGGCCCCGTTTATTCCGAGAGGCAACGTAACTGAAAACCGAAAGCCCGATTGAGCGCGTTGCTGGAGCTGAGACTCGTTACGCTGAAAACCAAGTACTGTCCGTAGATACCGTTCGTGGCGGACGACCAACTGTAACCATAGCTGCCGACGTATCTGGCTGCACCTTCAGCACCACCTCGTCCATAGTCGCGGAAGCCCGGGGCGG
>NZ_CAJTUJ010000081.1 GCF_910579375.1 uncultured Rikenella sp. | reverse complement strand
GGCCGAAGCCTCCGATCGCGGAGGCCCGCAACTCGCCATGCTCGTTTTATGCCCCGCAGGCTTCGACCCGCTAAAGTACTTGCATTTTCTCAGGCTTGGTTGCGCTTCGTTGCGCCTCCGCTGGCGGCGAACTTAGGCTAAGAACGAAATAGGCGCTAAGGACGAATAGATTATGCTCTTGCGACTCGCAGAGTCGCGCGGGCCGGATGCCTGCCCACGGGCGGCCCGCAACACGCCGCTTGCGCGTCGAGAGTTGCTGTTCCTCCCGGGCGTCCGACTCGCTTTGTTCAGGGCGAATAGGTAATCCCCTGATAGGGTAGTTTAGCGGAACGGGTCGGAGCCAGCGTGGCCGGAAACGAGCTCCGCGACGTTGCAGGCCTACGCCTGGGGTGGCTCCGGCCCGGGCGGCTCTGCGAGCCGCAGGATTTTAACTTTAATAGGAGTGGCTGGTTGTTGGGGTAGAGGCTAGAAGGCATTGTGCGACTCTCTGCGGGGGTAGCTCCGGCCCGGGCGGTTCTTCAAACCGCAGGGATTTAGAACAAGGGGAGATGCTGTTTTTATTAGAGTAGTTCCAGCCCATTGCCCCCCGCGGGCACGCGCCCCCGTTTATTCCGAGAGGCAACGCAACTGAAGACCGTGGCCACGATTACCCACACTGTTGGGACTGAGATGCTGTGCATAGAAGTCCAAAAACACCCCGTTCGTTCTACCGATAGCGGACGACCAGCTATACCCGCCGTTGCCGACCTTTACCGGCCCGCCCGAGTACGAGTCGCGGTAGCCCGGGGCGGACGCCAAAACACTCTGGAACCCTGCCCCTCGAAAAAGCGCACACCCACCGGGAGAAAACTTATCGAAAACCGATCGAAATGTCCTCGAAAAGACGGAAAATAGGACATATACTGCTACTCGTGCTACTCATAGCCTACGGCATCGTAGCCGCCCGCTACTGCACCGTGCGCGAAAGAGAACTCAAATGCACCGGCATCGACATCGTCGTTCGCGACAGCGCCGAACTCGCCTTCGTTACCCCTGAAATCGTACGCAGATGGCTGGCCGACAGCTCTATACGCGTTATCGGCATGGGGTTGCGCGGTGTCGATGTCTATGCCATCGAACGCCTCGTCGAAGCCCACGAATTCGTCGCCTGGGCCGAAGCCTATACCGCCATCGACGGCCAGCTCCACATCACCCTCGGCCAGCGGAAACCTGTCATGCGCGTGGTGAGCGAATCCGGACACAACTTCTATGTGGACGACGACCTGGTGCTCCTTCCCTCCCAGAGCGACTATATCGCCGACGTGCCCGTGGTGAGCGGACGTCTGACCTTCGGTTTCCCGACCGACTATTTCGGTCGTTTGGATGAAAAAAAGTTCCCCGCAGAGCGGGAATTGTTGCATAATCTCCTTAACTTTGTCCGTCAGGTAGATACCGACCCGTTTTTGGACGCCTTGACCGCTCAGATCTACTACGACGGAAATGAGGTACGATTATTGCCACGCGTGGGACGTCAGGTGATCCGCTTCGGCGAAGTCGGCGACTCCGTTGCCGTCGCCCGGCGGCTCGGGAAACTCTCCCGGTTCTATCGCCGCTCCTTTGCCGACGGATGGTGGCGGTCGGCCACCGAAATCGACCTCCGCTTTCGGGGGCAGGTCGTGAGCAAAAATCCGGTGCCCGACCCTCCTCCCGGGACGGTGGAAGCGGGCGACTCCATCCGCCCGGCCGCACGTTAGGCCGCCGGCTTTCGCCGCAGGAGAGCGCATACCGAACGAACGAAGAGCACACACGAGATATATGGATAATAACGAATACGTTGCAGCGGTCGATCTGGGCACCACGAAAGTGGTGATGGCCGTCGGACGCAAAGCGGAAAAAAACAAGATCGAAATCGTCGCGCTCAAGGAGGTCGCCTCCAACGGCGTGATGAAAGGCGATCTGAAAAATATAGAGCAGGCTTCGCAAGTGCTGAGAGAGGTGAAAAACCGGCTCGAACAGGAACTTGGGATTATCGTGCGCGAAGCCTATGTGGGTGTTTCGGGGCAGCATATCCAGTGCAATCGGACACAGGGATACGTTACCGTGCAGAACATGACCGACGCCGGAGTGACCGAAGTAAGGCGCACGGACGTCGAACGGCTCATCGAAGACCAGCGCAACGCATCTTTGCCGGCGGGGAAAACCATCATCAGCATTCTGCCCCAGTCGTATATTCTGGACGGCGAAGACGACATCAGCGAACCCGTGGGGATGGAGGGGCGCAAGCTGGAGGCCAAGTTCAACGTCATTATCGGCGAAGAGACCGCTATCGAACGGATCAGACGGTGCTTTCAACGCGTGGGGCTCAATTTGGCCGGGATTGTCTTGCAGCCGCTCGCTTCGGCCGAAGCCGTGCTGAGCGACGACGAAAAGGAACTCGGAGTGGCCGTGGTGGATATCGGCGGGGGGACGACCGATATCTGCGTGTATTATGACAAAGTGATCCGGCATCTGGCCGTGATTCCGATCGGCGGGAATATCATCAACAAAGATATTCGCGCCTACGGGATTTTGGAACGGTACGTCGAAAAACTCAAGACCTCGTTCGGCGAGGCCGTGGCCGAGCGGACGCCGGGCGACAAGTACATCAATATCCCCAGCGTCAACGGGCAGGCGCCGAAAGAGATCGCCGTGAAGACCCTGGCCGGGATTATCGAAGCCCGGATGTACGACATCATCGACTACGTGAAGATCGAGATCGAACGGTGCGGATTCAAGGGACGGTTGGGGGCAGGGATCGTGCTGACCGGCGGGGGAGCCAATTTGAAAAACCTCGACCTCCTCTTCAAAATGCACACCGGAATGGATGTGCGCATTGCTCAGCCGGTTACCTACGTGGCGGCGGATTCGGTGGAACTCGTTTCGGCGCCGAAATACTCCACTTTGACCGGGATCGTGCTCGATGCCGTGCGGAAAGGAAACTATACCGAGATCGATGCCGCCGAACCGGCGCAGGCGGCGGGAGAGCCTCAAAACGCGGGAGCTGCGGCGGGAGACGAGGACTACTACCATACGCCGGCCGGACAACAGAACGGGCGGGCGATGGCTTCGGGGAATACGGCTGTTGCGGGGGGAGGATATGATTCTTCTTATACGCCTGAGGCCGACTCCTATGAGGGGGGGCAGCAGGAAAGGGGATATGAACCGGATTCGTACGGGATGGACGGCGACGAGGAGTATCTGGACGACTATCCGGAAGAGGAGTTGCGCCTCCGGAGACCTAAACTCTCCGAACGCGTGAAACGTTGGTTCGGCGGAATGTTCACTGACGAAGAGGTCGACGACGACAGTTATTGATACCGATTTTATCACCAGCAGGCAAAATGGTTGAATTCGTAGATATAGAACCGGTCAGCTCGTCCATTATCATGGTCGTGGGGGTTGGCGGCGGGGGGAGCAATGCCGTGAACCACATGTACAAACTCGGGATTACGGACGTCTCGTTCATGGTCTGCAACACCGACCGGCAGGCCTTGGGACGGAGCCCGATTCCTACCCAGATTCGGCTCGGAGAGACCCTCACCGAGGGGCTGGGGGCGGGGAATAAGCCCGAACGCGGACGCGCTGCTGCCGAAGAGAGCATCGAAGAGATTCGGGAAGTCTTTCGCGAGAAGAACATCAAGATGGTCTTCGTCACCGCCGGGATGGGCGGCGGGACAGGGACAGGCGCTGCGCCGGTGATTGCCAAGGCGGCGAAGGAGATGGGGATATTGACCGTCGCCATCGTCACCATTCCCTTTAAGACCGAAGGACGGCGCCGGATTTTGCAGGCGATCGACGGGATCGAAGAGATCAGACACAATGTAGACTCGTTGCTCGTGGTGAACAACGAGAATATCCATGAAATTTACGGCGAACTCACCTTATCCGAGGCTTTCGGCAAAGCGGACGATATTCTGGCTACCGCAGCGAAGAGTATCGCCGAAATTATCACCCAGGAATATCGCGTCAACGTCGACTTTGCCGACGTGCAGACCGTCATGAAAGACAGCGGCATCGCCTTGATGGGCTCTGCGCGCGGGAGCGGCGAAAATCGTGCCAGAGAGGTGGCCGAAGCGGCTATGAGCTCGCCCTTGCTCAACCACAAAGATATTTCGGGCGCCAAGAACGTCCTCCTGAATATCACCTCCGGCAACAAAGAGGTCACCTTGACCGAGACCTATCAGATTACCCAGTTCATGCAGGAGCGGACGGGGAACGACAACTCCACCGACCTGATCTGGGGGGCCGGCACCGATGAATCTTTGGGCGACGACATCCGGATCACCGTGATCGCCACCGGGTTCGACATCGACAGTATTCCGGCCATTCGCGAACGGTATGCCGAAGTCGTCGGGCGTGATCCGAACGCCCGTCGGAACGGTATGGGGACGGGTCGGCCTTTGGCCGGACAGAACGAAGGGCCCAAGCGGGAGACCATCTCGCTGATCGATCAGGAGGGCGGTGCCGGTTTTTCCGGGCGGGCAGACAAGAAAGCCAAGGCGGGATCGGGAGACGAGGGAGACGATTTTTCCGTCGTGACCCATGACCGGAGCGAACCGCAGTTCGCGGCGAGCCATACCGCTTATGACCGTCCTTCGGTGTCGATCGCAGAGCGGGAGCGCGAAATGGTGGCCGAAGAGCGGCAACCGGTAGTCGACACGCCGATGACGGAAACGCCGATTGCAGCGGTAGAGCCTGTGCCGGTGCCTGCGCCTGTGCCGGTGGTTGAGGTTACCCCTCCGGTTCAGGTGGTGCAGGCCGTGGAGACCGTGGTGGAGCCTGTTGCTCCGGAACCGCAGCGGGCGGACGATGACGATATCACCGCATTGACAGAGGAACAGATCGAAAATATTCCCGCCTACATTCGTCGTCGGATGAAGATTTACGCCGGGGGGGCTCCGGCGGGGGGGAAGGTGTCGCGTGAGACGTTGAAAAACGAGGGCGGTTCGGGCGGTTCTCATTCGCGCGGCGGAGGGGCTGCGGATGGGGGACACCATTTGTTCGATTGATTTTCGGACACGGTGTTGGAAAATCCGGAAATTTTGCACACCTTTGCACCGCATTCGGCAGAAGAGGGCTTTTCTCTTTGAATGCAATGCCGATCGTCGTTCGATGAACGACTTCCTTTCGGGCGGATACCAGAGTGGCCAAATGGGGCAGACTGTAAATCTGCTGTCTTCGACTTCGGTGGTTCGAATCCATCTCCGCCCACAAAAAAGTTTATCATCCGGCGAACCGTTCAGCCGTCAGGCTCTGGTTTGCAGACAGTCTCGCCGCAAGCTCGCTTGCAAGGCGAGGGCTGGCGGAAAACCAAAAATGAACGCAGTTCATGAGGTTGCCGGCGATAGAGTTTTATTGTAGGGGTCCCGCCGGGAGGCAATGGATCACGGCACGCCAGTGACGTAATCCATCTCAGGGGTAAACGGAGGCAATGATCACGGCGCACCAGCGACGTAATCCTCTCCGCAAAATGAAAGAGGTCACGTATTAAAAACGACGTCATCCTCTCCGTCTAACATCGGCAAAAGAAAGCAAATGATAAAATCTCCGGAAGATTTGTTCGTAACCGGAAAAACGTTATCTTTGCAGCGTTGAAAAAATAAGCGGAAGTAGCTCAGTTGGTAGAGCATCAGCTTCCCAAGCTGAGGGTCGCGAGTTCGAACCTCGTCTTCCGCTCCGGAGAGAGACAGATGCGATAAAAGCATCTGCCTCTCTTTTTTGTATCCGCGCGGAAAAAAGTGCCGAGGCGGTCATGCGCTTTCCCGGCTGAAGGAAAACCCGACTACCTCTCCCCGAATCCCCCGAAAGAGGGATGTTTAACTCCCGATCTCCCCAGAAAAAGGGATCTATACCCAGCCGCGCATCCCCTAAATTTGTATCCCGAAGAGGAGAGGAAATCGTTATCTTTGCTCCTCGCTATCGACCCATATGGAAAACGAATCGATTTGTCGCCCCCTGTCGGAGCTCTCCACCTCCGAGAGCGGCGTCATCGTCAAAGTCCGCGGTCACGGCTCGTTCCGCAAGCGCATCGCCGAGATGGGCTTCGTGCGCGGCAAACGGGTGACCGTCATTAAGAACGCCCCGTTGATGGATCCCGTCGAATACGAGATCATGGGGTATCATATCGCCCTGCGCCGCAGCGAAGCCGAGCGAATCGAAATCTCGACCGCTCCCGACGCCTCGACCGCCTCCGCCGGTGGGACAGCCCTTGCTCAGATCTTGCAGACCGACGAGATCGCCAACCGCTTCCTCCACGAAGCCGGACGAACCATCCAGGTCGCCCTGGTCGGCAATCCCAATTGCGGAAAAACCTCGCTTTTCAATCTCGCCAGCGGCTCGCACGAACGCGTCGGAAACTACAGCGGCGTGACCGTCGAAGCCAAAGAGGCGACCGCCCGGCAGGCCGGGTATACGCTCCGCCTGTCCGATCTGCCCGGAACCTACTCCATCACCGAATACACCCCCGAAGAGCTCTACGTGCGGCGGCACATCCTGGAGCAGATGCCCGACGTGGTGATCAACGTCGTCGACGCTTCGAATCTGGAGCGCAACCTCTTTCTGACCACCCAGCTGATCGACATGAACCTCAAGGTGGTGATCGCCCTGAACATGTACGACGAGCTGGAGCGGAGCGGAGCGCGGTTCGATTACGAGGCTTTGGGGCGGATGATCGGGATTCCGATCGTGCCCACCGTGGCGTCGAAAGGCGAGGGGATCGACGCCCTGTTCGACCGCGTCATCGCCGTTTTCGAGGACAACGAGCCGATGGTGCGTCACATCCATGTCCACTACGGCGAGGAGATCGAGTGCAGCATTCGGGCGCTTCAGAGCCTGATTTGGCAGAATTGCGACATCGTGGCGCGCTATTCGTCGCGTTACCTGGCTATCAAACTGTTGGAGGGCGATCGCGAGACCCTTTCCCTGCTGGACGGAGTGGCCAATTTCGATGAGATTCGTCAGGCGGTCGAGCGGGAAACGGCCCGTTTGGAGCGACTCTACAACGATTCGGTCGAGACGGTGGTGGCCGATGCGCGGTACGGTTTTATCGCGGGGGCGCTGGAGGAGACTTTCGTGCCCGGGACGGGGGATAAAAACCGGAAGGCGACGCGGATCGACCGCATTATGACCCACCGTTTCTGGGGGTTTCCGATCTTTTTTCTGCTGATGTGGCTGATGTTCGAGGCGACGTTTACGCTGGGCGGCATTCCGGCCGGATGGATGGAGAGCGGGGTGGAGTGGCTCGGCGGCTGGGTCTCCGGCGCGATGGCCGAGGGGCCGCTGCGCGAGTTGCTGGTGGACGGGGTGATCGGCGGGGTGGGGGGCGTGATCGTCTTTTTGCCCAACATACTGATTCTCTTCTTCTTCATCTCGCTGATGGAGGATACGGGCTATATGGCTCGGACGGCTTTCCTGATGGATCGTTTCATGCACCGGATCGGGCTGCACGGCAAGTCGTTCATCCCGCTTCTGATGGGGTTCGGGTGCAACGTGCCGGCGATTATGGCTACGCGGACTCTGGAGAGTCGCAAAGATCGCATACTGACGATGCTGATTCTGCCGTTTATGTCGTGTTCGGCCCGGTTGCCGGTCTATGTGTTGCTGATTTCGGCTTTTTTCCCGACGGGGCAGGGGCTGGTGCTGATGTCGATCTATGTGATCGGGATCGGGGTGGCTGTTCTTTCGTCGGTGGTGCTCAAACGGTTGCTGTTCCATCGGGCCGAGGCGCCTTTCGTGATGGAGTTGCCGCCGTATCGGATTCCGACGGCGCGCAGTGTCGTGCGGCATATGTGGAATAAGGGGTCGCAGTATTTGCGAAAGATGGGGACGGTGATTCTGGTGGCTTCGGTGTTGATTTGGGCGTTGGGACACTATCCGAGGCCGACGGCGGAGCAGGAGGCGGCTCTTGCGCCGTCGGAGCTGGCGGAATGGCAGGCCGAACACTCCTATATCGGGCGGTTGGGGCATGCCGTGGAGCCGGCGATGCGGCCGTTGGGTTTCGACTGGAAGATCGGGGTAAGTCTGTTGAGCGGTCTGGCGGCGAAGGAGATTGTGGTGAGTACGATGGCGGTGTTGAACCGTCCGGCGGAGGTCGCGGTAACGGGTGGTGCGGCTGGCGGCGGCGAGGAGGTGTGGCGGGCGTCCTGGCGGTGGCGCAATCCCCGGTCCCGGGCG
>NZ_CAJTUJ010000080.1 GCF_910579375.1 uncultured Rikenella sp. | reverse complement strand
GCAATTCTTGCCGGATTGGCCAAGTGCCAACCGGCAGAATATGCCATCTTAAGCGGGCGGGCGACGACTTTTTGACGGAGTCGATTTTTTCGCGCAAGGCGCGCGTCTGTCCTACGGGAGGGTACTGCCCTCGGGCCGGGCAGGCCCCGCGTGCCCGCGGTGGGCAATGGGCCGCCTCGGCCCAATTCATTGTCCGCGCGCCAGGGAAATCTTGTCCAAAGCGCAAGTAGCTTTGACTGATTTCCTTTAGCGAGGCACGAAGGCGAAGATCCAGTGCTGCCCCCGGAAGAGCTTGCGAGAACGGAGTACGATTCGGTTCGTCCCCGCTTTCAGGGCGATTTCGACCGGCTCACGCGTCCAGAACAGCTGTTCCGCCGTATACGGAAACTCCTCTTCCGGTCTGGCCCACGTGTTGAACCGGAACGCATACGCGCCCGGCTCTCGCCACACCGGCGGTTCGATCCGGACGCCGTTTACCCACGCCTCGCCCGCAGCCTCCCACGCTCCCTGTGTGCCGATGCCCGACGAAATGCGGTTCGACCGCGACGGAGCCTCGAAACCGATCTGGGCGAGGATGACCGTGTCGCGCGGCACCGTGATGATAGTCTCCGCCCACACCTCGCCCGAATCCGGCTTTGGTAACGACAGCGTGGCCAGCATCGCGTCCACGTCGATCGCCCCGCCATATAAAGTATGCCATTTCAGGTTCGAAGTGTCGCTCCCGAATGCCGCAGGTTCCGATACCCGCCACTTCAGCGAAGCGTTGGGCCACCAGCAGAAAGGTTCCTCTTTGAGCAGACCCTCCTTGTGGGTCAGCATACGTCCTTCGAACTCCGCCAAAGCCACTCCTGCCGGCGTCGAAGGATCGGGGAATAGGTTCGGATTCGTCGGAGACCCCTCCGGCTTCTGCCCGCCTCGCCATAGCCGTTCGGCGAAAGGCAGCAGTCCCGACCATACCCCGCTATTCCGCATCAACCCCTCCAAACCCGGCGACTTCGTGTCGTTCCACAGGCAGAGAATCCCCCCCAAAGCCGTCGAATCGCCCTGCGCCTGGTCGCACGGGTCGTGCAGCAGCATCCGCGGCGTGAACGAAATCGGGTCGTAATTGTTCAGGTACCCCATATACGAATCGACGATCGGTCCGCCCTGCGTCCGGTTGCGGGCCACGTAGCCCGAAGCCTCCGACCACACCTGCCGAATGCTTCCGTCCGTCGCCGGCAGACCCGGATCCCACACCATCGGCGTGCGTCCCGCCGCCCGCACCACACTGTCCGCCCACCGCATGAACCCCGTCGGATCCGGAATGTGCACCTCGTCCGAGCCGATGTGGATGTACGGCGCCTCCGAGACCGGTATCTCGGTGAAAAACTCCTCCAAAGCCTCCTCCAATATCCGCATCCCCCGCGGATCGGCCATGCCGAAACCGAACGTCGAGTTGAAATAGGTGCTGTGGCCCGGCATGTCGATCTCCGGCACCACCAGTATGCCGTGTTTCCGGGCATAGTCGATCACGTCGCGAATCTCGCCGTAGGTGTAGAACTTCCCCTCGTCGCGCCCCGGTCGCTGATACTGCGGATCGTTGAGCTGCGGGAAACGCCGGGACTCGATCCGCCAGGCCGGATAGTCCGTCAGGTGCCAATGGAACAGGTTGATCTTGTACTGCGACAGGAGGCGGATTTGTCGTTTGAGCTCTTCGACCGGAATAAAGTTGCGCCCCGTGTCGTGCATGAAGCCGCGCCAGGCGAAAGCCGGCCAGTCGACGATCCGGACGCTCGGCACCAACCCCCGCTCGTCGGTCAGCTGGCGCAGCGTCTGGCGTGCCCAGATGGCGCCCTGCTCGTCGCGGGCCGTGATTTTAACCCCCTTCCGATAGGTTTCCAGGATATAACCCTCGGCCGGTAGCGACAGGGTGGTGTCGATCCGCACCTTGACGTTCAGCAGCGGAACCAGGTATCGGCCCGTCGTTTCGAGCTGTTGCGGGTAGGGAATCAGAGCCGGTTGCGCCGTCGTCCGTCCGAGGGCGGTGCAGAGCGCGCAAATGAGAAGAAAAAATCGTTTCATAACTTGTGCAAGATAGGAAATTCGGGCGATATGTCAAAGCTCGTCGGAACGATCTGTTAACGGAATAACACCACCCTTGCGCGTTTCGAAAAAAGCGGTATCTTTGGGGCGTTGAACCTAAAAAATCTGATTCGAGATGAGCAACATTCCATCCAACCTGAAATATTCGAAAGACCACGAGTGGATTCGCGTCGAGGGCGAAGAGGCTTTCGTGGGGATCACCGATTTCGCCCAGAGCCAGCTCGGGGACATCGTTTTCGTGGACATCACGACCGAAGGCGAGACGCTGGCACAGGGCGACGTGTTCGGCACGATCGAGGCGGTGAAGACCGTTTCGGACGCTTTCCTACCGGTGGCGGGCGAGGTGCTGGAGCTCAACGGCGCACTGGAAGACGCCCCCGAAACGGTCAATAAAGACCCCTACGGCGAGGGGTGGATGGTCAAAATCCGCCTCACGGAACCGGGGCAGCTGGACGGGTTGCTGTCGGCCGACGAGTATGCGAAACTGATCGGCTAATCTTTATTTCAACGCAAAGCAGAGAACAAACACTTTAAAATCGAACATAACTCATGGCAAAAGTAACGGTAGTCGGCGCGGGGAACGTGGGAGCAACCTGTGCGAACGTATTGGCCACGCGCGAAGTGTGCAGCGAATTGGTGCTGCTGGACATCAAAGAGGGGGTTTCGGAGGGGAAAATCCTGGATATCTTCCAGACGGCTACGCTGATGGACTTCGACACCAATATCAAGGGGGTGACGAACGACTATGCGGCCACGGCGGGGTCGGACGTGGTGGTGATCACCTCGGGCATGCCTCGCAAACCGGGCATGACGCGCGAAGAGCTGATCGGGGTGAATGCCGGAATCGTTAAATCGGTGGCCGAAAACATCCTGAAACATTCGCCGGAGGCGATTCTGCTCATCGTCTCGAACCCGATGGACCCGATGACCTATCTGGCGCTGAAGGCGACGGGACTGCCCAAAAACCGGGTCTTCGGGATGGGCGGCGCGCTCGACTCGGCACGGTTCAAGTGCTACCTCTCCAAGGCGTTGGGGGTCAACTCCAATGATGTGGACGGGATGGTGATCGGCGGCCACGGCGACACGACGATGATTCCGCTGGTTTCCAAAGCTTCGGTCAAAGGGGTGCCGGTGACGGAACTCTGCAAGGACAAGGCGGTGCTGGACAAAGTGGTGGCCGACACGATGGTGGGCGGCGCGACGCTGACCAAACTGCTCGGCACGTCGGCCTGGTATGCGCCGGGAGCGGCGGCCGCTATGGTGGTCGAGTCGATCGTGCGGGATCAGAAAAAGATCGTCCCGTCGTGCGTCCTGCTCGAAGGGGAGTACGGCCAGAAGGATATCTGCATCGGGGTGCCGACGGTGATCGGGCGCAACGGCGCGGAACGGGTGGTCGAAGTGGCGCTGACTGCCGAGGAAAAGGCCGCTTTCGAAGCGAGCGCCGAGGCGGTGCGCAAGACCAATGCCATCCTTCACGAGATCAACGTGCTGTAACTGCTATCCTTTCGGGGAGAGCGACGTACGGCTAATGAGATTGCATTACCGGTAAGAAATATATGTCATCAGAAGGAAAAACTCGTGCCGTGACCACCTATCGGCTGGCCGAGATGAAAGCCCGCGGCGAAAAGATATCCATGCTCACCGCCTATGACTACACCATGGCCGGGATTATGGATGCCGCCGGGATCGATGTCATCCTGGTCGGCGACTCGGCGGCCAACGTGATCGCCGGGTACAAGACCACCGTGCCGATGACCCTGAACGATATGATTTATCACGGGAAAGCGGTGGCGAGGGCTGTGGAGCGGGCCTTGGTCGTGGTCGATCTGCCGTTCGGGAGCTATCAGGGGAACTCGAAAGAGGCCTTGAACTCGGCGGTGCGGATCATGAAAGAGACCGAGGCCGATGCGGTGAAGCTGGAGGGGGGCGCCGAGGTGATCGATTGCGTACAGCGGATTCTCTGTGCCGGGATTCCGGTGATGGGGCATCTGGGGCTCACGCCGCAGTCGATCAACAAGTACGGCACCTATGCCGTGCGGGCCAGGGAGGAGGCGGAGGCGGAGAAACTCTACTCCGACGCGCTACTGCTGGCCGAGGCCGGATGCTTCGGCATCGTGCTCGAAAAGATTCCCGCCGTGCTGGCGGGGCGGGTGGCCGAGGCGGTGAAGATTCCGATCATCGGGATCGGGGCGGGAAACCGGGTGGACGGACAGGTGCTCGTCTCTTATGATATGCTCGGGATTAACAACGGTTTTTCGCCGCGTTTTCTGCGGCGGTATCTGAACCTCCACGAGCAGATTACGGCGGCGGTGGAGCAGTATCGGGAAGACGTCAAATCCGGCGATTTTCCGAACGACGGGGAGCAGTATTGACCGGGTTTTTCACAATTGATTAACTTTTCGCTGCCGCGGGGCTTTCATTTAGAAGCGCCCGCGGCAGTTTTTTGTGGACAGCGGGCCGAAAACAGGTTTTTAACAGGTTCTTATCGCTTTTTGAACCCTTATCGACATCCTATTCACGAAATTTCGCCCGGTTGTCATCGAAATGCAAACAGGTTATAAACCAATTATTCACAATTTATAAACACATCCTCTGCTCGAATCCGGGTGCGCCCCATCTTGTCAGACCGTGGCTGTGCCGCCTCCCGAACCGGCCCGGCTTGCATTTTTCGACGAAATCGTTACTTTTGTAAATCGTAAACTCGGCGCGGATCGACTCTCCCCCGACTCGAAGCGCCGGGGTTCTCTCGCACAAACCACGCAATTATTAACCAAAATCCACATAGCTAATGTTAAAAGGACAACCCAAAGGTCTGTTCGTATTGGCGTTGGCCAACATGGGCGAGCGTTTCGGCTACTACACCATGCTGGCGATCTTCGTCCTCTACATGCAGGCCAAATTCGGCTACACGGAGGATCAGACCAGCACGACGTTCGGGATCTTCCTGAGTATGGTCTACTTCCTGCCGCTGTTCGGCGGGCTGCTGGCCGACAAGGTGCTCGGCTACGGCAAGACCATCGCCCTCGGGATCATCATCATGTTCGCCGGGTACTTCTGCCTCGCCATTCCGACCGGTGTCGGGACGGGGGCCCAGATCGCCATGTTCGGCGCGCTGGCTCTGATCGCCCTCGGGACAGGGTGTTTCAAGGGGAACCTTCAGGCGCTGGTCGGCAACCTCTACGACGATCCGAAGTACAGCGCCAAACGGGACATCGCGTTCAGTATCTTCTACATGTGTATCAACATCGGGGCTTTCTTCGCTCCGTCGGCGGCCGAAGGGGTTTCGAACTACTTCCTCGAAAAGGACGGATACACCTACAATGCCGATATTCCTGCGCTGGCGCACCAGTTGAAGAACGGGACGATCTCGCCCGAAGCGACGGCCCGGTTCAGCGAGATGGCGGCCCAACAGGGCTACACGGGAACCGACCTGGCTCAGTTTGGCGACAGCTATATCGCCAGTCTCGGTCAGTCGTATAACTACGGTTTCGGGGTGGCTTGCCTGTCGTTGATCGTTTCGATGATCATTTTCGTCGGCTTCCGCAAGTACTACAAGGCGGCCGACAAAACCGAAAAGGAGAAACAGGCTCAACGCGATCCGAATGCCGTGGAGCTCACCGCGCAGCAGGTCAAAGACCGGCTGGTGGCTTTGGGGCTGGTGTTCGCCGTGGTGATCTTCTTCTGGATGTCGTTCCACCAGAACGGGCTGACGATGACTTTCTTCGCGCGCGACTATACGCAGACGGCGGTCAGCGGGTTCGACCGTTTCGGCTTCTCGTTGTTGACCTTGCTGCCATTCGCTTTCTGTTTCTACGGCATTATCTCGCTCTTCCAGGGGACGACGGCGCGGGCCAAAGGGGTCGGGGCGCTGTTGGCTCTTGTCGGCGGGGGATGCGCCTGGTGGGCTTACAGCTCGTTCCCGGCCGAAATGGCGATCTCGCCGCAGATTTTCCAACAGTTCAACGCATACTTCATCGTCCTCTTTACGCCACTCATGGTAGCGTTCTTCTCGTGGCTCAACAAGAAGGGCAAGGAGCCCAGCGCGCCGCGTAAGATCGGTATCGGGATGTTGATCGCCGCTATCGGGTTCATTCTGTTGGCCGTGGCATCGACCGGGCTGCCGACGCCGGAGGCGTTGAAAGGGATGGGCGGTTTGAGCGAATCGGCCCGCGTGTCGCCGAATTGGTTGATCTCGACCTATTTCGTGCTGACGATCGCCGAGCTGTTCCTCAGCCCGATGGGTATCTCGTTCGTTTCGAAGGTGGCGCCGCCGAAGTATAAGGGGCTGGCACAGGGCGGCTGGCTGGCGGCTACGGCTGTCGGGAACTACCTTGTGGCGATTATCGGTTACCTGTGGGGCGGGATGCCGCTGTGGATGTTGTGGGGTATTTTGGTGCTCTGCTGCGCGGTGTCGGCTATTTTCCTCTTCAGCGTGATGAAAAAGCTGGAGCGGACGACGCGCGATGCGTAATCGGTTTCGACACGGAATACCGAGATTGTTCGAATTTTTGGAAAGGATATTCCGAACGGAACGATTTTTGTTCATAAAAGCGGAGGAGAGGCGATGCCTCTCCTCCGCTTTTTTTCCTATATTTGTACGCAATAGAAATTCTGTCCCGTTCCGACTCATGAAGAAATTCGTCCGGCTCCTCTTGTTGTTTCCGCTCGCCTGTGGTATGGCGACGACCGTTTCGGCCCAGGTCAAAGGGCTCGGTTTCGGCCCGCGCGTGGGGTTGAACTTCGCCGACTATATGAACAGTCCGGGCAGTACGCGCACGGGGCTCTACGCCGGCGCGTTCCTCGATTACCACATCACCCACCGGTGGGGGCTGGAGACGGGGGCCTACTATTCGCAGTTGGGGTCGACCAACAATGTCGAGATGGGGCATGCCAGCCGGACGATCCATCGGATGGAGTATCTTTCGGTGCCGTTCGTGGCTAAGTTCAATTTCCTGGGCGGTTTCCGGGCGATTGCGGGGGTGGAGGGGCTTTTCAAGCTGTCGGCGAAGTGTGTCGAAAAGGACGGCGGGCCGACGATGACGATGCAAAATGTCCGTTCGGCGAATCTGGCGTTCACCGTCGGGGCGGGTTATCTGTTCCGTTGCGGGCTGGACATCACGGCGTCGTATTCCAAAGGGTTCAACAGCGCGATCCGCCATACGGGCGAGACGACTTGTCCGACTTACTTTCGGGTGGCTGCGGGCTGGCGCTTCATCGGAACCAACAAATAATCTCTTTTTTTCTTAATAGGCTGCGAAAAGGTCAGAATCGTTTGGTATAGGCGTGGCAGTAGGGTTCGGTGCCTTTGCGCCGGTAGTAATCCTGATGATAGGTCTCGGCCGGCCAGAAAACGGTGGCCGGAGTGACTCGCGTGGCGATCCGATATCCTTTGGCTTCGAGCTGCCGAATCAGGCGTTCGGCGATGGCTTTCTGTTCGGGACCGAGGTAGAAGATCTCGGAACGATACTGCGGCCCGAGGTCGGGCCCTTGTCCGTCCTGTTGGGTCGGGTCGTGGATCTCGAAAAAACGTTTCGCTAAGGTTTCGTAGTCGATTTTCGTCGGGTCGTAGGTGATGCGGACGGCTTCGGCGTGTCCGGTCTTTTGAGTACAGACCTGTTCGTAGGTGGGGTGATCGGTCGTTCCGCCGATATAGCCCGATTCGACTGAGATCACGCCTGTCTGTTGCTGCATCAGGTGTTCGACGCCCCAGAAGCAGCCGCCGGCAAAGATGGCTTCGGCGGTGGATGCCGGTGCGGCGGGTTCGAACTCCAGGGAGATCGAATTGACGCAGTGGCGGGTGTTTTTCGGGGTGAATCCTTCGCCGGTGAATACGTGGCCGAGGTGGGCGCCGCATCGGGTGCAGGTGATTTCGGTGCGTTGTCCGTCCGGGTCGGGGGTGCGTCGTACGGCGCCGGGCAGTGCGTCGTCGAAGCTGGGCCAGCCGCATCCGGAGTCGAATTTGTCGGCCGACCGATAGAGCGGTGCGCCGCACTGTTTGCAGTGGTAGGTGCCGTCGGCGTCGAAGGTGACGTATTTTCCGCTGAAGGGGGCTTCGGTACCTTTGTCGATGATGACGTGTCTCTCTTCGGGGGTCAGGTCTTTTTTCATAGTTTGTTTCGCAGGGGTATTCGCGCTGCATCCGTAGAGCAGGGCGATGACAAGAATAGCAAATTTATCCATATCTGTTAAAACGCAAAAAATATGCCGTCTCTTGTCCTGTTATTCGATTTTGTTTCGGCTTGCGGATGAGTAGGAAGTGGGGGCGCCATTGTTGTGTGTGGAATAGAGAATAGGGGCTGAGTCTGCCCGCGTTGTATAGGGGTAGAGGCTGCCATTTG
>NZ_CAJTUJ010000079.1 GCF_910579375.1 uncultured Rikenella sp. | reverse complement strand
TCGCCCGCGGCAATTCTTGCCGGATTGGCCGAGTGCCAACCGGCAGAATATGTCCTTTAAGCGGGCGTGTGACGGAGTTTTTGCGCACCACTCTTTTTTCGCGCGCCTGGAGAAATCTTGTCAAAACGCACAAGTGCATTTTGACGATTTCCCTCCTTAGCGGGGCGCGCGTCTTTAGCTACAGGAGGGTACTGCCCTTACGCCGGGCGGGCGGTGCCTCCCGGCACTCGGAATGGGCAGCCTCTACCCCAAGGCCGCCTCGGCCCAACCTACAGCCACACATAGAGACAAAAAATCCTTTGCAAGCCCGAAAGCCTGCAAAGGATCAAACAAACTGACCGGATAAAACCCGATCACACTGAAAAACTACAATCCGCGCACGTGTTTCTCCCACGCCCAAGCCGCACGCAGCGTATCGCCCAAATCACGCTCCGCACGCCAGCCCAACTCGTCGTTCGCCTTGTCCGTAGCGGCCCATATCTTCTCCACGTCGCCCGGCCGACGCGCCGCAATCCGGTGCGGCACCGGCACGCCGTTCACCTCTTCGAACAACCGCACCAGCTCCAACACCGACACCGGCGTTCCCGTCCCGATGTTGAAAATCTCGAACCGTTCGGCCGATCTCCCCCCGACCATCCGATCCACCGCCACCACATGCGCACGCGCCAAATCCACCACGTCGATGTAGTCCCGCAGACACGAACCGTCCGGCGTATCGTAGTCGTCACCGAAGACCGAAAGCTCTTTCCGAATCCCCGCCGCCGTCTGCGTAATAAACGGCACCAGATTGTTCGGCACCCCCTTCGGCAGTTCGCCGATCAGGGCCGACGGGTGCGCCCCGATGGGATTGAAATAGCGCAGGGCGATCGCCTTGAAAAACGGCACTGCCGACACCGTATCCTGAATGATGTCCTCGCTCATCTGTTTGGTGAGCCCGTAAGGCGAATTGGCCCGCTGGCGCGGCGTCTGTTCCGTCGCCGGAAGCACCTCGGGCTGGCCATAGACTGTCGCCGAGGAGGAAAAAACGAGGTTCGGCACCTCGAACTCCTGCATCAGGTCCATCACCGTGAGCAGCGAATCGAGGTTGTTCCGGAAATACTTGAGCGGCTCGGCCACCGACTCGCCCACGGCTTTATAAGCCGCGAAGTGGATCACCGAATCGAACGCATACCGACTGAAAACCTGTTCGCGCATCGCCTCGCGGTCGCAGCAGTCGACCTGGACGAAAGGTACGGAGCGACCCACGATCGCCTCCACGCCCTTGACGGCAGAGAGGTCGGAGTTCGAGAGGTTGTCGGCAATGACGACATCGTAACCCGCGCGAATCAGTTCGACGGCGGTGTGAGTGCCGATGTACCCGGCGCCTCCGGCGACGAGTACGGTCTTGGCTTTGTTGGATGACATATATCGTTAGTTTTTGTTGATACTCGATGCAGCAGCCGGTCGCGACGCGCCCCACAGCTCCGCCAGCCGGACGATCACGCACGTGGCCGCCGCCATGGTGTCCACGGAGCAGTATTCATACCGTCCGTGAAAGTTCGCGCCGCCGGTAAAGAGATTCGGACACGGAAGCCCCATGTACGAGAGCCTCGCCCCGTCCGTCCCGCCCCGGATCGGCCGCACACAAGGCGTCACCCCCACCTCTTCCATCGCCCGGCGGGCCAATGCGACAGCCTCCGGACAGGTCTCCACGCGTTCGCGCATGTTATAATATTGGTCGGTCAGGGTCAGCCCCACGGTATCGGCCCCATAACGCCGGTTCAGATACTCCGCCGCCGCCGTCAGGACCGCTTTCCGGGCCTCGAACCGTTCCCGGGAGTGGTCGCGGATAATGTACTCCATCGAAGCGGAATCCACGTCGCCCCGAATCGCGACGGGATGGAAAAATCCCTCATACCCTTCGGTATGCTCCGGCCGCTCCCACGCCGGCAGCATGGCATTCAGCTCGCAAGCCACCTGTATCGCATTGATCATCTTCTCTTTGGCCATCCCCGGATGGATATTCCGACCGCGAATGGCGATCCGGGCCGAAGCGGCATTGAAATTCTCGTACTCCAGTTCACCCTCCGCCCCGCCGTCCATCGTATAGGCCACCGCTGCGCCGAACCGCGCGACGTCGAAATGATCGACGCCGCGCCCGATCTCTTCGTCGGGCGTGAAAGCGATGCGAATACGTCCATGCCGCACCTCCGGATGGGTCACGAGATACTCCGCGGCCGTCACAATTTCGGCCACCCCCGCTTTATCGTCGGCCCCGAGCAGGGTCGTGCCGTCGGTGGTCACCAAGGTGTGTCCGCGCAGCAGCGCAAGTTCCGGGAAATCTTCCGGCGAGAGCACAAGACCGCCGTCGCCCAACGGAACGGCACCTCCGTCATAATCGCGCACGACCTGTGGCCGCACCCCTTCGCCCGACATATCGGGCGAGGTATCGACATGGGCGATGAAACCCACCGTCGGCGAAAGAGAGTCTTCTTCCGGCAAAGTGGAAGGCACGGTGGCAGTCACATAGCCGTATTCGTCGATCTCGACGTCGTCCAGTCCGATGAGGGTCAGTTCTTCGACCAGGTGGTTGAGCAGCAGGAGCTGCCGGGCGGTCGAAGGATAGGTCTCGCTCTCCGGATCGCTCCGGGTGTCGAAGGCCGCGTAGCGCAACAGCCGTTCAAGCAACCGCTCTTTGAGTTCGGGTATATTCATAACAATCGAATCTCTATGCTCCGATCACCGCACGACGATGTGCCGCACGATCCGCGCCCGCAACAACCCGTTGATGCGCTCGGCGATCGCCCGACGACGCATGAAAATCTCGGCCCGAACCGCAGCGGACGAAAAACGGACATAAAGCACTCCGCCGCGGATATAGACATCTTCGGTCGACCGGACGACATATTCGCCCGCCGCCTCGGCCCACAGCTCGACCGCCCGGCCCTCCATCGTGGCCGGCCCCAGAGCGCGCGTCGAGAGGAAATCCTCCAACAGCTCGCCTACACGCATCGGTTCGGTTCGTCGCATACGGACAATAATAAGAAAACTTTACGAAAAAACCAGCACGCGAAAGGTCATTACGCCCATAAGCGTTGCAGGTCGGTCACCGTGAGTCCCGGAAAACCGTCGATCAACAGGTCGTAGTCGCCGCGCGCTTCGATCAGCTCGCGCGGAAAGGTCGAGGCAATGGCCACGGCCTTGGCCCCGGCCCGGCGCGCCGCCTCCAGCCCCACGAAAGCATCCTCGAAAACGACGCAGTCGTGCGGATCGACGCCTAATTTCCGAGCGGCCAGCAGATAGACCTCCGGATCGGGCTTGCTCCGGGCGATCTCCGATCCCGACGCCACGGCGTCGAAATAGGAAGCGATACCGCACCGCTCGAGCACGAAATCGACATTGATCCGCGGCGCAGAGCTCCCCACGGCAATCCGCATCCCCGCCGCGCGCAAAGTCTCCAGCAGATCGACCAGCCCCTCGGCCGGGCGCATGATCGGGTCGTAGAGCTCGCGATAAATCTCCTCTTTCTCGCGCGAGAAGCGTTCGACTTCGTCAGCGGGGAGGTCGTCGCGACCGAACAAACGGGCCATAATCACGGCGTTGGTCGATCCGAAACAGGGCAACAGCGTCCGGGCATCGAAATCGGTCACGCCGTGGCGCGCGGCAAAGTGTTCGAAAGCGCGCAAATGCGCGTCGCGGTTGTCGACGATCACGCCGTCCATGTCGAAAAGAGCTGCCTGAAGCATATCGGTTCTCTGATGAGTTAAAAATAAATATCCCGTTCTCCGGCCCGAATCCGGGCCAACCGTTCACGAGTCCGGGCCGCCGACTCGTCCGGCAGCTGTTCCAAGGCCGACTCGATCCGGTTCCACCCGGCCGAGGCCACCTCCGGCGAGGCGTAATCGGTCAGGTATTCCGCCAGGGTGAGAATGGCGTTCGGCCCGCAGAACTGCTTGATAAAGCCCGGCACGGAGAACTCCATGAAGTGTTCGCCCGTCCGTCCGCGGCGGTAGCAGGCCGTGCAGAACGACGGCAAATAGCCCTCCCCGACCAGCCGCCCGACGATTTCGTCCAGCGACCGTTCGTCGTGGATGGCGAACTGCCGAGAGCCTTGTTCTTCCTCCGGTTCCGCCGAGTAGCTGCCGATCTCGAGCCGGGTTCCGCCGTCGATCTGCGAAACGCCGTAGCGGATCGCCGCATCGCGCACGTCTGCCGGTTCGCGGGCGGTCAGAATCAGACCGGTATACGGCACGGCGAGCCTCAACACGGCGATGGCATAGACGAAATCGTCGTCTCCCACGGGCGACGCGGCCGGCAGCGAGGCCGAGGCCTCCTTGATCCGCGGAAACGAGATCGTGTGCGGCCCGACGCCGAAACAGGCCTCCAGGTGGTTCGTGTGGCGCACAAGCCCCATCACCTCGAATCGCCAGTCGTGGAGCCCAAGCAGCGCGCCCAGCCCCACGTCGTCGATTCCGGCCTCCATCGCCCGGTCGAGGGCGGTCAGCCGCCAGTCGTAGTCGGCTTTCCGGCCGCCGAGGTGGTAGCGGGCATAGGCTGCACGGTGGTAAGTCTCCTGAAAAATCTGATAGGTTCCGATCCCGGCCTCGTGCACCGTGCGGAACCCCTCGACGGTGAGCGGCGCAGCGTTGATATTGACCCGGCGAATCTCTCCCGCCGGCTCTGACCGAACGCCGCAGGCGATCCGCACCGTCTCGGCGATATACGCCGGGCTGTAGGCCGGATGCTCGCCGTAGACCAGAATGAGCCGCTTGTGCCCCGTCCGCTCCAAGGCCGTCACCTCGCGGACGATCTCCTCGTCCGTCAAGGTCTTGCGCACGGTGTCGGCGCTGTCGGCCCGAAAGCTGCAATAGGCGCAGCGGTTGGTACACCGGTTTCCGATATAGAGCGGTGCGAAAAGAACGATCCGGTCGCCGTAGACCTCGCGTTTGAGCCGTTCGGCGGCCTCCAGCACGAGCGGCCGCTCTCCGGGCCCGGCGCCCAGCAGCACGGCGACGTCGTCCAGCGGGAGCCGTTCGCGGCTCATGGCGCGACGAACGACGGCCCGAACCTCTTCCGCCGAGGGCGAAGCGTGGCGGGCCAGAAACGATTCGATCTCCTGTTCGTCGATAAAGGGCTCTCCCGGCCGGTCGGGAAGGCGATAGGTCTGCGGATGGAAAATCATGGCGAAAGGCGGCGGTTTTCGCCGCACATCGCAAAATTACACTATTTTTACACTCCGGGCGCGCAGAAAGGCCCGGAATGTCGAACCGAAAAACTCTTTCCCCATGCTCGAACGATTCCGACAATACATCGACCGGCGGCAACTGATCGCTCCCGGCGACCGCGTACTGGCGGGCGTCAGCGGCGGCATCGACTCGATGACGCTGCTCGACCTGCTGCGCCAGAGCTGTCCGGGCCGCATCGCGGCGGCACACGTCCACTTCGGGTTGCGCGGGGCCGAAGCCGACGGCGACCGGCAGCTGGTAGAGGCCTATTGCGAAGAGCATGCCATTCCGTTCCACACGGTACGGTTCGACACCGAAGCCGAAGCGAAAGCGCGCGGCGAATCGATCCAGATGGCGGCCCGGCGGCTGCGCTACGACTGGTTCGAGACGCTCTGCGAGCACCACGACTACGACCGCATCGCCATCGCGCACCACGCCGACGACTCGGCCGAAACGTTCTTTATCAACCTGTTGCGCGGAACGGGGCTGCGCGGCCTGACGGGCATTGCGGATCGGCGGGGACGCATCATCCGGCCGCTGCTCTTCGCCCGGCGAGACGAGGTGACGGCCTATGCGGCGGCACACGGGGTGCCGTATCGCGAGGACTCGACCAACGCCACGCTCAAATACCTCCGCAACCGGCTGCGGCACGACATCCTGCCGCGGCTGGACAGCGCGTCGAACAACCGGTTCGCCCGGACGATGGAGGAGAACCTCGTCCGGTTGCAGGCTACGCAACAGTTTATCGACCTCCAGATCGCCCGGCTGCGTGACCGGGCTTTCGCGGGGCCGGAGGAGATCGACCTCGACGCGTTGGACGAGACTTGTTTCGGATTCGAGCTCTATGAGCTGCTGCGTCCTTTCGGCTTCGCGCCGGAGGCGGCGGAGGAGATCGCCGCGCTGTGGCAGCGAGCTGAGGAGGGAATCGAAACGACGCTCTCGGGAAAGCGGTTCGAGGCGGAAAAATGGACGGCGCGGCTCGACCGGCGGAGGATTCTGCTGGCTCCGCGCGTGGTCGAGCCGTTCCGCGAAGAGTGGATCGAGGCGGACGACCCGCGGGTGGAGTGGCTCTCGCTGGAGGAGCTGCCGGAGAGTCTGGCGACGCCGCCCGAGACGGCTTACCTGACGGCGGATGCGCTGAAATTTCCGCTCCGCCTGCGCGGCTGGCAGGAGGGAGACTGGTTCATCCCGCTCGGGATGGCGGGACAGAAAAAGGTGAGCGACTTTCTGATCGACGCCAAGGTGCCGGTGGCGGAGAAGGCGCGGCAGGGGGTGCTGCTCTCGGGCGAGACGATCGTCTGGTTAGCGGGCCGCCGAATCGACGACCGTTACAAGGTAAGACAGGACGGGCACCGTTTCGTGCGGATCACGCTGTAATCCCCCGCGGAGGTAGTTTCATCAAAAAAATCGCCTATCGACATCCGAAATGACGGTCGGTTGCGTCTATGGTATAGAAATCCACAAAATCAATCGATACAAGATGAAACATGCGTTACTCGCTCTGCTGCTCGGCGCAGGACTGATTTTCGGAAACGTAGCCGCTCCGGCGGCGGCCCAACCGGTCGATTCGACGGAGTTGGCCGCACTTATCGAAACTCCGACGGAAATCCGGACGGATAGTCTGTTACAGGCGCTGGACGCTCGGATGACCGCACTGGAAGGGGCGATCGAAGGAGTAAACAGGAACTCGGACACGCCGTTCGACTTCAATGGAGACCATTTGATGGTCGTACTGATCGTCCTCATCTCGACCGGCTCGGGGGTGGCGATGGTTTTCTTCATCATGCGATTCTGGTATATCGCGCTGAAGAAAAAATACGAGGCTCAACGATACGCCATCGAACACGGACACTCGCCGAGCGAGTTCGAAACTATGGGGCGACCGCTGACGAGCTTTATCCGACGGCTGTTGATCATGGCGATCGTCGGGTTCGTCATTCTGGTCTGGATCGGGCTCCTCAACCTGAGCTACATGCGATTCTTCACCTCACTGCTGCTGTGGGGGCTGATCCTCGGGGTGGGATACGCGATCGTCTATTTGTTCCGCCAGTACGTACAGCGTCGTGACGAAAACCGATAACAGACACGACGCGTTGGGCGAGTGGTGGCTGGTGAGGCGGGTGAAACGGTCGGGCGACCGCGCGGCATTCGGAGAGCTGGTGGAACGCTACCACTCTCCGTTGCGGCGTTATCTGACCCACCTGACGGGTGGCGACGGGTTCCGGGCGGACGATCTGGCGCAGGAGGCTTTCATCAAGGCTTTCACCTCGATCCGCCAGTTTTCGGGCGTGGGGTCGTTCCGGGCGTGGCTGTTCCGCATCGCTTACCGCACGTTTCTCGACAGCCGACGGTCGCTGCACCCCACGCTGGAGATCGAGCGGATGGAGGCGGCGGGGGAAAGCGGTACGGAAATCGCTATCTTGCAGAGCGCGCTGGCCTGCCTGGACGAGGCGGAACGAAACGTGATCCTGCTCTCGGCGGTCGAGCAGTTGTCGCACAGCCAGATCGCCCACGTGACGGAGATGCCGCTGGGAACGGTCAAGAGCATGGTGGCGCGGGCGAAGGCCAAACTGCGGGAATATCTGAAAAACGAAGAGTTATGAGACGCAACAGGATAGAAAACGATCCGCTGGAACGGTTGTTCGCGGCGGCGCGCAACGAAGGGGTGCGGGACGAGGGGTTCACGCGGCGGGTGGTCGACCGGCTCGGGCCGTTGCCTCCGTCGAAGAACCTCTACCGGGTACCGACTTTTGCGACGGCGTTTGCGTCGGTGTTGCTGCTGGTGGGGACAATACTGTGGGAGCCGGGCGATTTTAAGGGTTTGACGGGGTGGTGGAAGGGTTTCAGGCAGGAGACGGGTATCAGGCTTTTTCCGACGGAATGGGGACTCTCTTCGAATGCGGCGACGGGCAAGGGGGTGTCTTTGTCGGGTGGGATAAAGTTTCGATAACGAGCCGCCCCGGGCTACCGCGGCCATAACACGGGGGCGTTGAATTACACCGGTCTTGGCGGATACGCTTTGACGTCCTCGGTCAGCGGTATCCATGGCATGTATTTGGATTTCGTTGCGACGGCGCTGTACCACAGCCACTCGAACTACCGTGCTTTCGGTTTTCAGTTGCGTTGCCTCTCGGAATAAACGGACGCACAGCGTCTCTTAATGGCAGCCTCGGCCCCAAGTAACCGCCAAGCCTCTACCCTACTTTTGTTTGACTTTGGCGGCCGGAGCCAGCGGGGGCGCAGCGAGCATCGCGAGGTGGCGGCCCTACGCCGGGAGTGGATCCGGCCCGCGCGACCCTACGGGTCGCAAGAGCACAGCCCATTGACCGCCCCCCATGCTTGGACGTTCGTCCTCGGCGCGCCTCCCCCGCGCCGCTGATGCGTCGCT
>NZ_CAJTUJ010000078.1 GCF_910579375.1 uncultured Rikenella sp. | reverse complement strand
CCGCTCGGCACGCGAAAGCTGGGCGTGTCTGCTCCCAAACGTCGCCCGCGGCAATTCTTGCCGGATTGGCCGAGTGCCAACCGGCAGAATATGCCCTTTAAAGCGGGTGGGCGACAGAACTTTGCGCGGAATCGAACTTTTTCGCGCGCCTGCGCGATTCATTCTATTTCGGCTCACCGCCGAAATAGTTGAATCGCTTCTTTAGGCGTGGCGCGCGGTTACTTTGAAGTAATAAAGGCCGCCCGCCGTGGCGCGAACGCGTCCGCCGGGCAGGCGGTGCGTTGACCTGCGGTCTCCCTCGCGCTTGCGAGGCATCGTCGACAAGCCGACGTGCTCTCGCTTCGCTACTCGGGTCCGGCACTCGGAATCGGCAGCCTCTACCCTATCTCTTTTCGCGCACCTCGCCTGAAAGAAGTACGCGGGCCCCACAAGATAGTACCGCCTTAATAAGGCAGTAATAACCCTATCGAGAACCTCAGCCCTCCAATACAGATGCAAATAAATATCGTATATTTGACGACTATGCAAAAGACCCTAGCCTGGATGGCCGCGCTGGGCGCAGTAGGCGCCGCCTCCGCCGCACAGAAACAACAACCCCATGTCATTCTGATCATGACCGACCAGCATCGGTTCGACTACCTCGGCACCGTCGATACGACCGTCGTGACACCACACCTCGATGCACTGGCCGCCGACGGCGTGCGCTTCGCCAACGGTTATACCTCCACCCCCAGCAGCACACCCGCCCGGGCCGGGCTGCTCACCGGTCAGTCCCCCTGGCACCACGGCCTCATCGGCTACAACAACTTCATCGCCCCCGAATACCCCAACCAGCTGCCGCAACTCATGACCGACGCCGGATACTACAGCTACGGAATCGGAAAGATGCACTGGCACCCGCAACGATCGTTACGCGGCTTCGCCGCCACCGAGCTCGACGAATCCGGTCGTGTCGAAGACACCGGCTTCATCAGCGACTACCGGCAGTGGTTCGCCAGCGTGGCCCCCGGGCTTAACCCCGACTCCAGCCATATCGGCTGGAACGACCACGCTTCGGACACCTATCCGCTGGCCGACACCCTGCACCCCACCTGGTGGACGGGAGAGCGGGCCGTGCGGCTGATCGAAAACTACGACCCGATACAGCCCCTGTTCCTGAAAGTCTCCTTCGCCCGACCCCACAGCCCGTATGACCCACCGAAGCGGCTGCTCGACCTGTATGCCGACAAGACCCTGCCGGCACCGGTCGTCGGCGACTGGGACTCGACCTACTCGACACGCTACACCCACGACCCGCTCAGGAACCCGGCAGCCGCTTACGGCGACTTCGGAGCGGAATATGCCCAACAGGCCCGCAGGCATTACGCCGCCAACGTCACCTTCATCGACGAACAGATCGGACGCATCGTCGCGGCGCTCCGGGAGCGGGGAATGTACGACAACGCCCTGATCCTCTTCGTCTCCGATCACGGCGATATGCTCGGCGACCACCACCACTGGCGCAAGACCTACGCCTACGAAGGATCGGCCCATGTGCCTTTCATCGTGCGCTACCCCTCGTCCTTGAAAGCCAAAGTCAAACGCGGCTCCACCCGCGACGAGCTGGTCGAGATACGCGACATCCTGCCCACCTTCCTCGACGCGGCAGGAACACAAATCCCCGACGGAGTGGACGGAGCGTCCATCCTGACGCTGCTGAAAAACCCGAAGAAAGCCGGATGGCGGACGCAGCTCGACCTGGAACACACCGGCAGCTACGGCGGCAGCGGCTGGGTAGCCCTGACCGACGGGCGGTACAAATACATCTGGTTCTACGGCAATGGCGAAGAGCAGCTCTTCGACCTCGCGGACGACCCATACGAAACCCGCGACCTGCACACGGCTGCCGAACAGGAGGAACGCCTGGCCGCTTTCCGCAAAAGCATGGCCGAACACCTCGCCGAGCGGGGCGAGCGATGGGTATCCTCTGGCGGCAAACTGCTCATCAATAAAAATGTACCCGTCAAGACCCCGAACTTTCCCAACGGCGAGGGAAAATAACTAACTTTGCTCCTTGGATATAACATGCAACTCAAATGACACAGGAGGAACTCTTCAAGAAACTGATCGCGCACAGCAAAGAGTACGGGTTTATCTTCCCGTCCAGCGAGATATACGACGGCTTGTCGGCCGTTTACGACTACGGCCAGTTGGGCGTCGAGCTCAAGAACAACATCAAGCGCTACTGGTGGGACGCGATGACCAAGCTCCACGACAATATCGTGGGGATCGACGCTGCCATCTTCATGCACCCGAAGACTTGGGAAGCGTCGGGACACGTGGGGGCCTTCAACGACCCGCTGATCGACAACAAGGACAGCAAGAAACGGTATCGTGCCGACGTGCTGATCGAAGACTGGATCGCCAAGCAGGACGAAAAGATCGAGAAGGAGGTGGCGAAAGCTGCCAAGCGGTTCGGCGAGGCTTTCGACCGGGAGCAGTTCGTCACCACCAACGGGCGCGTGCTAGAATTGAAGGCCAAGCGGGACGCCGCGCACGAAAAGATGGCCGAAGTGCTCAATGCCAATGATCTGGCGGGAGTCAAGGCATTGATCGAAGAGCTCGAAATTGTCTGCCCGATCAGCGGAACGAAGAACTGGACCGACGTGCGGCAGTTCAACCTCATGTTCAGCACCCAGATGGGCTCCACGGCGGACGGGGCGAGCAACGTCTACCTGCGGCCGGAAACGGCGCAGGGGATCTTCGTCAACTTCCTGAACGTACAGAAGACGGGGCGGATGAAGATTCCGTTCGGGATCGCCCAGATCGGGAAGGCGTTCCGGAACGAGATCGTCGCCCGGCAGTTCATCTTCCGCATGCGCGAGTTCGAACAGATGGAGATGCAGTTCTTCGTCAAACCGGGAACCGAAATGCAGTGGTTCGAACACTGGCGGCAGTTCCGGATGAGCTGGCACCGCGCCTTGGGCTTCGGGGACGACCACTACCGCTTCCACGACCACGAAAAGCTGGCACATTATGCCAATGCCGCTACGGACGTCGAGTACGAATTCCCGTTCGGCTTCAAGGAGGTCGAAGGGATTCACTCGCGCACCGATTTCGACCTCTCGCAGCATGCCAAATTCTCGGGCAAGAAGATTCAATATTTCGACACCGAGAGCGGAGAGAGCTACACGCCTTATGTCGTCGAGACTTCGATCGGGGTCGACCGGATGTTCTTGCAGGTCTTCTCGGCCGCTTACACCGAGGAACAGCTGGACGGCGGCGATTCGCGCATCGTGATGCGCTTCCCGGCGGCCTTGGCGCCGGTCAAGGTGGCCGTTCTGCCGCTGGTCAAGAAAGACGGACTGCCGGAGATCGCCCGCGGGATCGTGAACGACCTGAAGTTCGACCACTACGTGCAATACGACGAAAAAGACTCGATCGGGAAACGGTATCGCAGGCAGGATGCTATCGGGACGCCGCTCTGCGTGACCGTCGACCACCAGTCCGCCGAAGACGGGACGGTGACTATCCGCCACCGGGATTCTATGCAGCAGGAACGCGTGGCCATCAAGGATTTGCCGGGGATCGTGCACGACATGGTCAGCCTCAAAGGGTTGTTCGCCAAACTGGTGAAATAACTGCATATAGATTAAAATCAATGAAAAGTTCCGGTTTTCCTCTGAAAACTGGAACTTTTCTCGTATATTTAACCTGTTATCAAAACCGAAAGCCATGCCTCGCCACGCACTTTTCGTCATCGCCCTGCTCGCCCTGGGACAGTCCGGCGCAACGGCACAGAACACCCGACCCGATATCGAAGTGGACTCCCGGTGGGTCGAAACCAGCCTGGAAATCAATGCCATCAAACACACGCTGGGAAGTTATACGCTCCTGCTGCAATTCTCGGAACTCGAAAACACCCGCCAGTCGCCGGTCTATAAGACCGTTATGCGAGGCGCCAGCCAGAAGCTGCTGACCGTCGCGCCGGTGCAGGCGGAACGGCCGGTGGGGTGCCGGTACGCCTACAGCTACATCCGGGGCTACCGCAGTCCGAAACTCGACAGCGCTTTCATCTACCGCTTGCCTTACAGCACGATGAAAGGGGAGGCGGTCAGAGCGATCTCGCTGTTCAACCTGAACCAGCGCTACTTCGACGGCCAGCCGGTGCGGGGGTGGAGCGCCTGGGAGTTCCGCCTCGCGCCGGGCGACACGGTCTTCGCCATGCGGAAAGGGCTGGTCGTCGAGATGCACGACGGCGAGGAGCCGGCCGACGAAGGCATAGCGGCCACCTATCGGAGCCGGGCGAACTACGTGCTGGTCGAACAACCGGACGGGACATTGTGCCGGTACGAAGTGCTGGAGAAGGGAAGCATCGCCGTCCGGCCGGGAGATGTGGTCTACCCCGGCACGCCGATCGCCCGGGCCGGGACCTATTATAAAGGGGGAGAGTATCAGGTGCGGATCGCCGTCTATTTTCCGGACGAAAATCCGCGCTTCCGCCAGGGAGATTCGAAAAACGGCTCGGCGTTCGAGTGGGTATACTATAATCCCCGGTTCGCTACGGCTCAGGGAGAGATCCGGCTGCAACACGGGCGCACCTATCGGGCGGTTTCGTCGCCGGAGCTGGTGCAGCGCGAGATGACGAAGCGGGAGATCAAGCAGCGCGCGGCGAAATAGCGCGTCTGCCGGGGTTCCGGATAAAAAAAGGGCAGAGGAGAGATAAATACTGAGAGGCAACGCAACTGAAGACCGTTGGCCCGGTAGTCCGAGCGGTCGGTTTTGAGACCCTGCGCATAGAAACCTAAGTCCAAGCCGACAAAGCCGCTCATGGCAGCAGACCAACTGTACCCAAAGTACCCGCCGTTCACCGGCTCGCCCGCAGATGCGTTGCGGTTGCCCGGGGCGGGGTACATACTGAATAATTCCCTATTTTTGCAGAGAAGAAATGAGCAGGATCGTCGCCATAGACTACGGACGGAAACGCGTCGGAATCGCCGCGACCGACCCCATGCAGCTGATTGCCAACCCGCTGGACACCGTGCCCGCCCACGAAGCAGTCGACTATCTGACCCGTTATGCGAACGAAAACGACGTCGAAATGTTCGTCGTCGGCGACCCGCGGCAGATGAATGGCGAGCGATCCGAATCGTGGCGCTATATCGACCCCTTTGTCCGCCAGCTTCGGCGCGCCCTGCCCGGGATACCCGTTGTTTTCCACGACGAACGCTTCACCTCCGTGCTCGCCCAGCGCGCCATCATCGAAGGCGGAGTCCCCCGGAACCGGCGGCGCACAGACAAAGGACTCGTCGACCGGGTGAGCGCCGTCATCCTCCTCCAGTCCTATATGGAGGCGCGAAAGTAACCACAACCATACGAAACAGATACACCACCATGGAAAAAGCCTACGAACCCTACGTCGACCGGCTGATCGAGCTGGCCATCGCCGAAGACATCGGCGACGGCGACCACACCTCGCTCAGCTCCATCCCCGCCGACCGGCGCGGGCGGATGAAACTCCTCATCAAACAGGCCGGCGTGCTGGCCGGCGTCGAGGTGGCCGAACGAGTCTTCCGGCGGCTCGATCCGACCGTGGCGTTCGAGCGGATACTGAACGACGGCGACCGGGTCGAACCCGGCCAGATCGCCTTTTATGTCGAAGGGAACCTGATCTCCCTGTTGCAGGCTGAGCGCGTGATTCTCAACCTCATGCAGCGGATGAGCGGCGTGGCCACCCAGACCGCCGTCTATGCCGACCGGCTCAGGGGGCTGAAAACCAAAGTGCTCGACACGCGGAAGACCACCCCCGGGATGCGGATGCTCGAAAAGATGGCCGTCCGGATCGGAGGAGGGGAGAACCACCGCATCGGGCTTTTCGATATGATTCTCCTGAAAGACAACCATATCGACTTCGCCGGGGGGATTGAAAACGCGCTCCGGGGCGCACGCGAATACCTGGCCGAGAAGCAGAAGGATTTGAAGATCGAGATCGAAGTGCGGTCGCTGAACGACATCGACCGGGTGTTCGCCGCGGGCGGTGCCGACCGCATCATGTTCGACAACTTCACGATCGAGCAGACCCGCGAGGGGGTCGCCCGGGTGGCGGGGCGTGCCGAGACCGAGTCTTCCGGCGGAATCACGCTCGAAAACCTCCGCGACTATGCCGAGTGCGGCGTGGACTACGTGTCGGTGGGCGCCCTGACCCATCAGATCAAAAGCCTGGATATGAGCCTTAAAGCGGTCGAAGCATGAGACGGATATACGGTTATATAATAGGTATCGCCCTGCTCGGCGGTATGGCGACGGGGGCGCAGGCGGCTCCGGAGGCGAAGCGGCAGATCGGCTACGACGATATCGCCGGAGGAAAACTGGCGGCACGGAGCGTGTACGGGCTGCGGGCCATGGAAGACGGCGAACACTATACTACGCTGAGCCGCAACGGAGATGTGCTGCAGTGGCGGTATGCCGACGGGGCGCTGGTCGATACGCTGTTCCGGCGACCGGAGGGTTTTCCGCAGGTTTCCGATTACGCGATCGGTCGCGACGGGCGGCAGATGCTGCTGACCACGGGTCGCGAACCGATCTACCGGCACTCTTCGCGGGCGGATTACTATGTTTATGATCGCACGACGGGCGACCTGCGGCCTTTGTCCGTGGGCGGGAAGCAGCAGGAGGCGACTCTGTCGCCGGATGGAACCCAAGCGGCGTTCGTGCGCGACAACGACCTTTTCGTGGTCGATCTCTCGGCTCCGGCGACCGACGGGACTTTCGTCGAGCGGCAGATTACGCACGACGGGGTGCGGGGCTCCATTATCAACGGCATTCCCGACTGGGTTTACGAAGAGGAGTACAGCTTTGCACGGGCCTACGAGTGGGCGCCGGGCTCGGACGCCATCGCTTTCTACCGGTTCGACGAGAGCGGCGTGCGCGAATACTCGATGAACACCTTCCGCGGGGGGCTGTATCCGGAGAACTACAATTTCAAGTATCCGAAAGCGGGCGAGATGAACTCGGTGGTCGGCATCCGGATCTACCGGTTCGACGGCGATTCGATCGTCGATGTCGACCTCGCATCGGGGGCCGATTCGACGGACATCTACGTGCCCCGGATCGAGTGGGCGGCGACGGGGCACGACGGGGACGGAGCGAGGCTGGCGGTGCACTGGCTCAACCGGTTGCAGAATCATTATCGAATCCTGCTGGCCGATGCGACGACGGGGGCGACGTCTGTGCTGTACGAAGAGCGCGACCCGCGGTACATCGAACGGATCAACAACGAGACGGCGACTTTTCTGCCGGAGGGGCGCGGATTTGTGGTCAAGAGCGAGCGGGATGGGTGGATGCACCTTTACCGGTACGACATGGCGGGGCGGTTGCAGAACCGTATTACGGAGGGGGCATGGGAGGTGACGGCCCTTTACGGAATCGATGCGAAGCGCGGAAGGGTCTATTATCAGTCTACCGAGGATTCGCCGCTCGGACGGGGGATTTACAGCGTCGGGCTGAACGGTCGGGGAAAGCGTCGGCTGTCGGCGGCGGACGAGGCGGGGACGCATACGGCGGTTTTCGGGCCGGGGTACCGGTACTGGATCGACTATTTTTCGAACAGCGAGACGCCGACGGTGGTGACGCTCAGGCGGGTGGCGGACGGAGGCGCGGTGCGGGTGCTGGAGGACAACGCGGCATTGCGGCGTCGGATGGCGTCGGAGTATAGCTTGCCGCGAAAAGAGTTTTTCACCTTCACGACGCCGGAAGGGACGACGCTGAACGGCTATCTGCTCAAACCGGCTGATTTCGACTCCACGCGGCGTTATCCGGTGCTGATGACGCAATACAGCGGTCCGGGGTCGCAGCAGGTGGCGGACAAGTGGGGGTGGTCGTGGGAGGCGGCGCTGGTGCGGGAGGGGATTCTGGTGGCGTGTGTGGACGGCCGCGGAACGGGTTTCCGGGGGGCGGAGTTCCGCAAGTGCACCTACGGGAATCTCGGAGGGCTCGAAGTGCAGGATCAGATTGCGGCGGCGCGGTACTTGGGGAGTTTGCCTTATGTCGATCCGGCGCGGATCGGGATTTACGGCTGGAGCTTCGGGGGATTCATGGCGCTGAACTGTATTCTGAAGGGAAACGATGTCTTCGCGCTGGCGGTGGCGGTGGCGCCGGTGACGTCGTGGAGGTATTACGACACGATCTACACGGAGCTCTACAACGGGCTGCCGCAGGACAATGCGGCGGGGTACGACGACAACAGTCCGATCTTCTTCGCCGACCGCTTGAAGGGCAAGCTGCTGCTGGCGCACGGCACGGGGGACGATAACGTGCACATCCAGAACAGTTATGAGATGATCGAGCGGCTGGTTCGGGCGGGCAAGCCGTTCGAGATGGCGATCTATCCGGACAAGAACCACGGGATGGGTTCGTCTCGGGATCACCTGTTGCGTCGGGCGATCGAGTTTGTCAAGTGCGGGTTATAGGGGTATTGACAGGTTTTTTTAGTCTCTTCCTGAGCTTTCGGACGCGGCGGGCTGTATGCCCGCCGCGTTTTTTTCTCGGTGGAGCGTGGAGGCTGGTGGGCTCGGTTTATTATTGTCTCTGTGCGTAATGGATTGGGCTGAGGCGGCAAATTGCCCACCGCGGGCACGCGGGGCCTG
>NZ_CAJTUJ010000077.1 GCF_910579375.1 uncultured Rikenella sp. | reverse complement strand
CGCGGCTTTGGCTACAGGAGGAGACTGCCCTCGGGCCGGGCAGGCCCCGCGTGCCCGCGGTGGGCAAATGGCAGCCTCTACCCCCGTTCTCTGGCCGCGCGCTGGCGGAAATCTTATTCAAACGCGAACTACGCGTTTGAATGATTTCCTTTTCCAGCAGTCGCGCGCGGTCGAGCTTTGACCCGCCTCGAACTATTCCTTTTGGCAACGCGTAGCCAAACTTTAGAGCGCATCCCTACGGGATGCTCTGGCCGGGTCTACCCGCATGTATAAAACCACGGCGGCCTCCACCAAACCTTACTCCGCTGGGTGGTACGAGACGTCGCGCCAGAGGCGACGCCACCGAACCCGCTCGCGCTGGCGATCATAAGAATAGGCTACGCGGGTCACGACGCCCAGCACGAAAACCTCAGGAATGAAGCCCCAATACCGGGAGTCCATCGACGCCGTCGTATTGTCGCCGCACGCAAAATAGAAATTGTCCTCGAACGTGTAGTGCGTCACGATGCTGTCGCCCAGCACCGTTCTGCGCAGCGAGTCGAGACGCGGACGGTGGCCCGTCTCGTACTCCACCGCGGCGGCGTACAGGGCGAGGTTCGAACTGTCCAGCGGAATCCGATCCCCACGGCGCGGCACGTAGATCGGCCCGAAATCCCGAATCGTCCAACGCCCGTAGGCCGAATCGGGAGCCACCGTAAACCGCGTCTCGGGCGGGTAGAGCGACAGATCGAACCGGGCCAGCTCCCGCTGGCTGCGCGGCAGGCCCACTGTTCCCTCCACCCCGCGCACCCGGATCACGCCCCGCTCGGCATAGACCGAATCGCCCGGCAGCGCTACGCACCGCTTGACGAACAACGTATTGAAATCGAATGCAATACGACCCCATCCCCGCGCATAAGGATAGTTGAAGACGATGATATCGCCGCGCTGCAAGGGCCGAAGTCCCCGGTAAGTCCACCGTCGGATGTCGGGTTTCTCGGCCCCCATGCTCTCGAAACTGCGGTGGAGGCGGGCGCCGAAAAGGGCCTTGTTGACGATGATCCGGTCGCCGGCCAGCAGGGTCGGATACATCGACTCGGTCGGCACGGTGAACATCTCCCAGCAGAAAAACCGAGACAGAACCATCACGCAACCCGGCAGAACCACCAGCAGGAAGATTCCAACGCCCCGGAGCAGGGCCTGCCACCACTTTCTTTTGTGCCGTATGCTCATCTTTCCGTGTGTTTTACGCCTGCAAAGATAGGGTTATTCGAGCCACTTCCGCACCCGGGCGCGCATCTCGCGCACGGCGGGCGAAGAGACCCGCTCGTCGAACTCCAGCACGCGGCGGCCCATGGCCCGCATCCGGGCCTCCTGGCCGCTCTCGCGGTAGAGGTCGGTCAGCAGGTAGAGCGGATAGAGCCGTCCCGGTACCACGGCCCAGGCCCGAAGATAGGCCCGCTCGGCAGACGGATAGTCGCCAAGCGCCCGATAGTTGTTACCCAGCAGGTTATAGAGCATCGGATCGGAACTGAGCCCCGCGGCGCGCTCTAAGATCGCGATGCTGCCGGCGGGGTCGCCGACCTTGTTCCGCACGTTGGCCCACTCGAAAAGAAACGAGGGTTCGGCTCCCAGAGCGGGAGCAAGACGTTCATAATCAGTGGCAACGGTCTCGAACCGTTCCATCCGGTAGAGGGGTTCGAGACGGCCCCACGCCGCATAAGTCCGCCTCAACGGCCACGCCGTCCAAAAGGATAACGCGCTGACGACCAAACAAAATCCGAGCACCACCCCACTCCCGATCCGGTCGCCCGCACGCACTACGGAAACAGGCCGGGCGTCATACAGCCCGCCGATGCCGACGGCGACCAGGAGCATCCACAACACCCGGAACGACAACAATTGCAAGGGGTAGGAAGCCGCGGCGAAGACGGACAGGGCGGCCAGCGCGGCGGCAAAACCGCATCCTCCGCTGCGCCACCTTCGCCGAAAGCCGCGGAAGGCGAAAAACAGCACGACGACCATCAGCAGCAAGCCGGGCAGCCCCAGTTCTGCGGCGAGTTGGAGGTAGTCGTTAAAGGCGGCTCCGCTGCTCCCGGCGACCTGCCGTTCGCCGGCGGAGGCGTGCGGGGAGCTCAGCCAGGCGGCCTGATAGTCGCCGTAAACGCCGGCGAAACGCCCGGGGCCGACGCCCTCAAAGGGCCGGTCGGCGATCATCCGCAGGGTGGTCTTCCACATCAGCAGCCGTCCGTCGGCGGAGCGGGCTTTCATGCGGTAAGCGGCGAGTGTCCCGCCGACGAGTACCAGCCCGGCGAGCGGAACGAGCACCCACGCAACCCACTTCCGCTCCCGAAGCCACTGCCGGAGGGGCCGGACGAGCGGTTCCCAGCCGACGATCAGAAAGGCGGTCAGGGCGCCGAGCCAGGCGATGCGGCTCTGGGTGGCGGGCAGCAGCAGGAGGGCGCCGAGCAGAAAAAGGCCCGAGAGTCCGAATGTCCAGAAGCCGGGCGAAAGCAGGAGTTTCGCCTGCCACCCCTGCCGTTCGAGGTACCGGGCCAAGGGTCGACCGAGCCGCACGATCCGGTCGAGGGCGATTCCGGAGACGAGGGCGAGAAAACCGCCCAGCGGGGCGGGATTATGGAAGGTGCCGGTCACCCGGAAGCGGGCGTGGTTCGAGAGGCCGTAGCCGTAGAGCTGGCGGAGGCCGGCGATCTCCTGGACGAGGCCGGCGAGAAGCAACAGAAGGATGATTCCGCGGAAGATCCGCCTGCGGTGGCGCCGGGAGCCGGACGCAAGGCTGATCCGCAGGTCGAGGTACCATACGGTGAGCAGCAAGCTGCTCCACACGCCGATCCGCGGCAAAGCTCCGCCGCTGGCGCCGCGCAGGGCGGCGTAGAGTCCCAGCGCGACGACAAGGCTGTCGCCCAGACGGAGGCCGGTCGCCAAACGGGGTATCGCGACGAGGGTGCCGAAGGCGGCAAGGAGGGTCAGCAGGCCGACGAGGGGGAGAAAATAGAAGAATTGGGAGCTCTCCATCCCTGCGGGGGGCAGCGTGCCGGGCACGAAGAGGGTGCCGAGCAGTGCGCCGAGCAACAGGAGGCTCGACGAGCTCAAGAGGCGGGAGGACAGGTTGCGGAACATACAGGTTATGAATCAATTCCGATCGGGATCGGATTTTTTACAATCAGAATGACTCGACCTCTTTTTCGAAAAAAACGAATCAACGATCGGTTCGAAGAGATAAAGGGGCATATCTGTATTTTTCGCACTATGACAAACCTGGACAATGTGTGAATCTTCTGTCAAAAACAAACAAGGAGTCTCGAATGACACTTCGTTTAAAAGAAGCGGTTTGTCCATCGTCCATATATTCCCTTTTATATCGGACAAATCCAAACCGCCATCCACCTGACCGCCAGGAGTATAAACAACGACCTGCATTCGGGTTCCATAGTCTGAGTAAAACAACGAATCCACCAACTTCAAATTATGCTGGACACAGGGTTTACACATTCTGTAGTCTACATATACCAACAATTTGCGTCCGGCCAACAAGTCAGACAAAACAGATGGCGTTCGATCTGAACGATTCCACACGCGACGCTCCTCTGGCAATTGACACGCTAAGGTCTGCCAATTGCGATACTGGAAAGAACACAGTTCGTTGATAATCAGGCGTAATGTGCGTTTTTCCTGATTCCTTTGCATAACTCGTCGCGTATCCCGCCATCGCAACCCTGTCAATACACAATCGACTATTACCCCCAGCAATAGACTGAGAAACAACACGACGACAATTCTCCGGAGCATAACGTCAACCTACGCTTTAAACCGAAACAAAAGCAACAATATTTTACGATGACCTTGCGTCTTGGCAACGATTTCACGAGTAATGGGAGAATCGCTCTCAAGATCGGGAGAAAACATTTCAGCAGGATCCACTAATGCCACATAATAATCCTGATAAATTCCTATCGGAGTCAGAATCCCTTCGGCATCTTTAATCCGCAACCGATCAATCAAAAGTTCTTTTCCTGTTCGTGAATTTCTCACATAAGCATGCGAAGCAGGCGGCAATTTTTCTTTGTCCCCCGAATGCCAATACCAAAACGACAGGAGGGAATCGTTCATAATAAAATATTGCGGTTTCAAAGCATGATCGGAGGCAAAGAAATCATCTACGAACGTCAACATACGTTCCGTTTCGGTCCACGATTCCTCAGGCATATTCCAACTTCCAAAATCTACGTTCAATACGGGAGTACACCGTGCAGAATCTATTCTATAAAGTGTATTCAGATGAGAGGGATGACAATACAACAAATCTCCATCCCCGGCAACCGACACTGAGGAGGGGGAAGCAGTACTATACGCCATTAGTCCGGAAGTATTGATCCACTGGTCGGTAATATCCCGATGGTTGCCGGTAACTTGATTTAGGATGGTCGATTTCCCGCTCAACCCTACCTCATCATAATTGGACTGGGTAAAATAATGATCGGCATCAATCGGTTTAAACACGACATAGCTATTCGGATCATCCTGTTTGTAAACAAACTCTAACGAAGGAACGCGATAAGCATTGAGCGAACTCTGACAAGAATTAACAAGCAATAAATGACGAGCAGTATCATAAGCATAAAGAGAAGCCTCTAAATATTCCTGAGGCCCTTTTCCGTACCGATCCAAAGTATTCAGATACCTCCCGGAGGTGTCATAAATATGTATTTTATTCTGATATTTATCATGCAAAAAAACATACTCAGAAAAAATACTCGCCTCAACAATTTCGCCCAATATCACACTATCGTCGAGTGACACTATTTTATAGTCAAGTTCCACGTCATCCAAATCATAATCCAGCGCAAGCGCAGGATTAACGACAACAGTCGGAAGAGCAGTCAAAGATTCAGGAGAGGAAGTACAAGCCATTGCACTTATAAGTATTCCTGCAAATATAAATTTCTTCATTACATGAAATATTTAACGGAACAGAAGGGTTTGCTTAAAAAGCAAACCCCGATAACATGATTCCGTAATTTGTGAAAACATGCGTAAACTTAAAGACTGTTTAGTTACGAATTTCACACATCCCTGTTCTACCTGTACATCCTCTTCCAAAAGGATTGTTATGACAATCTGGAAAAACTCCTACTTGATTGTCATCTAAAATTGTAGTTTTTTTTGCCATTGCTTCCAAATTTTGAAGGGTCAAATCGGACACCTCCAACTGCGGAGTTTGCGCTTTGAGGTAGGTCATTATCGACCCGCCGCAAATCAGGGCTGCGCCGCCGGCAGCCAACAGAATTTTTGTTAATTTCTTCATGACAACATGAATTTAAAAAGTGAAAAAATAGTTTTACTGCTCGATTTGAAATCGAACCGCACTCCAAATATAAACATTGCAATCGATTATTCCTAATTTTCGACGAATTATTTTATTTTTAAAATAATTCAATAAATAGATTTCGCCGATTAGACTTTCCGGTCTACGGATCGCCACCGAAAAAACAAGGTTCGCCACGAAAAAAAGGCAGGGCGAACACTGCCGCCCTGCCCTGTATGAAATGCCTCTGTATTCCAACGGAGAAAAAGATATATATCCCTAACAATCAAAGCACTACTCGCCTGCCGCATCGCCGATGCCCAGCGCCGCTGCGTCGGCCGGGGTAAAGGCGTAGTGCTGACCTTTCGTCCGGTTCCACGCGCCGCGCGTGAAGTCCGGAACGGCTACCGGCGCGCTCCCGTTCTCGATCGAGAGCTCCGACAGGCCGGTCAGGCACGACATCTCGGCGGCGTCGTAAACGTCCATGTCCAGCGGCAAACCGTTCCGCAGGCAGTAGATCAGCCGGTAGTCCATCACGAAGTCCATCCCGCCGTGGCCGCCCACTTCCTGGGCCAGGGCGCCGACCTGCCGGATCACGGGGTGCTGATAATCGGCCATCAGGCGGTCGAAGGTCTCGCGCGGAACATAGCTGTGGCCGCTCAGGTTCTGATAATCCAGCCCCTGCACCGCCTCGTTGTCGGCTTCGAGCGAAATCCCGGCTACGGGATACTTCTGGGCGAAGCCTTTCGTGCCGCTCACCTGGTGGATCCGGCTGTAAGGCCGGGGACTGGTGACGTCGTGCTGGATCATCATGGTCTTGCCGTTCTCGGTGCGGATCAGGGTGGTGGTGTGGTCGCCCATCCGATAAGGGGTCTTGGCATAGGCCGAGGTGTCGCCGAATTTCTTGCGGGCGTATTCGGTCATCCCGAACTGGTCGGTGTTCATCGAGACGAGGGTGTTCATCTTATCGCCGCGGTGAATGCCGAGTATCTGGGCGATCGGCCCGAGGCCGTGGGTCGGATAGACGTCGCCGGTGCGCCGGGTGTTCTGTTTCAGACGCCACATGTCGGCGTAGTGCCCCGGTTCGCCTTCTTCGGCGAAGTTCATGGAGCGGAGGTCATGCAAATAAGCCCCTTCGGTATGCACGATGTTGCCGAAGAGCCCCTGCTGGGCCATGTTGAGGGTGGTCATCTCGAAGTTGTCGTAGACGCAGTTTTCGAGCATCAGGCAGTGTTTGCGGGTCTGCTCGGCGGTATTGACGAGCTCCCAGCATTCATCGACGCTGGTGGCGGCGGGCACTTCGATGGCGACGTGTTTCCCGTCTTTCATGGCCTGTACGGCGATCGGGGTGTGGGTGTCCCACCCGGTGCAGATGTAGACGAGGTCGACGTCGGGTTGCGCCACCATTTTCCGCCACGCTGCGGTGTCGCCGAAGTATTCCTGTGCGGCCGGAAAGCCGTTCTGCTGCAACATGGCGTTGGAGGCTTTGACGCGGTCTTCATACACGTCGCACAGGGCGACGATCTTCACGCCGGGAATGTGGGTGAACCGCCGCACGGCGTCGCCGCCGCGCATGCCGAGTCCGACGAATGCCACGCGGACGGTGTCAATGGGGTCGAGCGCGAGCCCGAGCACGTCGCTCTGCCCCTCTGCACGTTCAGGAACGAGGAGTTCGATCACGCCGTCGGCATTCCGCTGGCCGACGCCGGAGAGGGTGCTATTCCGGGAAGAGGTGCCGCAACTCTGAAAAACGAGGGTGACGGCCAGGGCGACCGAAAAGAGTTGAATGAGTCTGATTTTCATGGATTCAGGTCTGGTGATTCGGGTGAAGTGGATGTGGTTTTATTTGGTTTTGCAAATCTGGCTGAGTTCTTCGAAGAGGTTTTCAACACCGTCGGCCATCTCGCGCCGGATCTGGGCGTAGTGTTTCTTCACCAGCGAGGGGTTGTGTTTCTCGGCGGGGCGGTTGATGCGGTCGAGGAGGGTGTTGTTCAGGTCGGCGGCTTTCTCGACGAGGCCGAAGATGGCGTCGCGCTGGCCGGCGGGCTGAAAGTAGAGGGCCACGGAGGCGTCGGAAATCACGGCGTTGACCAGATAGGCGAGGTCTTTTTTCAGGGTGCGAATGCTTGCCATAGTAAAAATCTAAGGGTTTGTTTTTGTGAATTTTCCTCCAAAAGTAACGATTTCGGCGGCAATATCCAAGGCGGGGGGAGTTTAATCGGGGGTGTTCCGGTCTCTCTTCGGGTGCGGAGCGACCCCCGCCCCGGGCTTCCGCGGCAGCACCTCGGGCGCGTTGAGCATCGTCGTCGGCAGCTGCGGGCACAGCTGGGCTTCGACGATTAGCAGCACCAATGGCACGTACTTGAATTTCGACGTGACGCACCTCAGTCCCAGCGGCGCGGACGGACGCGCCTACGGTTTTCTGTTGCGTTGCCTCTCGGAATAAACGGGTCGTTTGTTTACGGGCAGTAATTTAGTGTAAAGGAGCCGGGTTTGAGGGCCGAATGGCACCGCCCCGGGCTACCGCCATCGGGACACAGGCGCACTGCGTGACATCTGCAACGAAGGTACGGTGTGGTCGGCTTCCGCGGTTGACGGCAGCACGTACGCCAGGCGACTGGTGCTCAGCACACAGAGCCTCAGCACCAGCAGCTCGAACAGCCGCGCCTTCAGTTTTCTGTTGCGTTGCCTCTCGGAATAAACGGGCACCCACAGGGTGTTTTATTGCCAGCCTCTACCCTACTTTTGTTTGACTTTGGCGGCCGGAGCCAGCGGGGGCCAAACGAGCATCGCGAGTTGCGGCCCTACGCCGGGAGTGGCTCCGGCCCGCGCGACCCAAAGGGTCGCAAGAACTTTGTCCATTCATCCTCGGCACGCCCCCCTCGCGCCGGTGCCTTCGGGCACTCCGATTGGGGCAACCTCTACCCCAATATGAGGACGGCGATTCCTCATGGAATTGCGCTATTCGCTCCCAGTTCAAGCGGCCGAATCCTGCAGGGCCCAAAACGAGCATTGCGAGTTGCGGGCCTCCGCGGCGGGAGGCTTCGGCCCGAGCGACTCTGCGAGCCGCAACTACAACGGCCCATTCGCCGCCCCAACCATTCGGGTTCGGAGAACCGCAGAAGAAATACCCCATTTATCACTTCATTCTGTGAAGTTCGCCGCCAGCGGTGAGTGCAACGAGCTCCGACGAGTTGCAGCCCTCCGCCTGCCAGGGCGGCGGACTGCGCAGCTCTGCGAGTCGCAGGAGCCCGGCCAACAGCACAGCCCAATCCACTACCCAAATCTCAGCCTCATGCTCGGCCCGGCGCGGCGCGAAAACCGTGGCCGGTTTTCG
>NZ_CAJTUJ010000076.1 GCF_910579375.1 uncultured Rikenella sp. | reverse complement strand
GATTGGCCGAGTGCCAACCGGCAAGAATTGCCGCGGGCGGGCGACAGAACTTTGCGCGGATCAAGTTTTTTCGCGCGCCTACGCGATTCAGTTATTTCGGCTCACCGCCGAAATAGTTGAATCGCTGCTTTAGGCGGGGCGCGCGTCTTTGGCTACTGGAGGGTACTGCGCTCGGGCCGCGCGGGCCCCACGTCCCGTGGACGGGCAAAACTTCGTTTTGCTGCGGCAGCCTCTACCCCCATTCTTCGCCCGCGCGACGCCGCGCGGGCCCGCAACGGGCAAGTGGCAGCTCCCCCCAACCTACGCACAGCGCAAAAGCCCTACCGTTCCTTCCGGACGATATCACGGAGCGGAATCGCCTGAAAAGCCATCTGAGCCACACTGCTCTCGTACAAAATCCCCACCGTCCGGGGATCGATCATCGTCAGGCAAGAATACCCCCAACCCGGCTCCTCATCCAACAACAACTGGTTCTCCGGCAGCCACGTCGCCCCCCCGTCCAAGCTCGCCTTGATCGTAATCTTCGCTCTCGTCTGCGTCGTATCCGGATTCGAAAACAGCAGCAAATCCCGCCCCAACTCATTCTCCGCCGCCGGCACCCGGATCAGGCTCGCCATGCAGACCGGCTCACGCAAAGCACTGCGCGAAGTCGCATGCTCCTCCCACGTCCGACCCATATCGCGCGTCACGCAGATCGCCCGGCTATCGCCCCCGTTCCGCCGCATGTTCAGCATCAATACCCCCGGTTCAATTTCTACCACCTGTGCTTCCGTAGTGTTGGTGAACGCCGGCGCACCGATCGTCCACGTCTGTCCGTTATCGCGACTCCAAACCACCGACGCGAACGGCATATGCGTCGAATCCGTCCACTGAATCGGGAAGACCAGCGTACTGTCCTGCATCACAATCCCGCGCCCCGGTCCCTGGAGAATCAAATGCCACGTCGGATCCTTGATCTGCGCCGTGATATTGACCGGTTCCGACCACGTCCGCCC
Organism: uncultured Rikenella sp.; assembly: GCF_910579375.1. Taxonomy (GTDB): domain Bacteria; phylum Bacteroidota; class Bacteroidia; order Bacteroidales; family Rikenellaceae; genus Rikenella. The sequence goes on along the minus strand of NZ_CAJTUJ010000076.1, from coordinate 7,668 downwards.
GTCATCGTCGCTGTGCACCAACAACACCTGCCCCGTCTGCTCCTCCGGCGTCATCGCATTGTTGTGCGACGCCCACCAGCCGCGTCCGCCGCCCATCCCGTGGTTCCACAACGCCATCACCCACGTCCGCCCCCGCAAAGGGTCCACCAGAATCGAAGGGTCGCCCACCCCGTTCTGCGACCGGGGCAACGAGCCGTAAGCCGTCAAATCCATCACCCGCCGCATCGGCTCCCACGTCCGCCCCCCGTCCGTACTCCGGCTCAGCCCCACCTGCACATCCTCCTGCAAATCGATATTGTTGTGATTCCGCACGTCATACACCCCGAGCAACGTCCCTTCGGCCGTCGTCGCCAGCCCCGGAATCCGATAGGTATGCACCCCGTCGTCCCCCGCCGTCCGCACCGCCAGCGCCAACCGGTGTCCGTCCGTCCGCCGTGTACGGGTAATCCTCCCCTGCGCACTCCCGTTGAAAAGCACCTCTTTGACCTGCGGTTCGAACTTGAAAGTCAGCGGCGTATCCTTCGCCACCGCCAGACTGACATAAAAGTAATTCGTCCACGGGAAAAGCCGCTGATCGAAACGCAAAGTCACCGTCCCATCCCGTTGCGCCGCCACCGTCGTATCCTGAGCCAGCAGCATGGCATAAGCCGGATGGTCGTAAACCGTCTGTCCCCCGCCATACTCCGCTATGCCGTGCGCCAGCCCCGACGACGCCGTGCGCGAGCCGAGCATCGACGTGGTTCCGGTGTAAAAGACCCGCACCGCCTCGATATACGGCAAGTCCTTTTCCGGAAACTCGATCGTCACGCCGCTCATATAGAGACTGTCGATCGTCGGCGTCACCCGCAGGTCGAAAATAATATTATTGGCACGCCCGACAACCACCGGAATGGTCGGTTCGTGAACGAAAACCGTCTGGGCCTGAGCCGAACGCCAACCCGCCGCACCGATGACCGGCAGGAGGAACAAAAGAAACTTTTTCATCGTTTGAATTGGGAAGTATGCGTGTCAAAAAAAATTTCAGTCTTTCAGGTCGAACTCGAACATGCCCTGTCCGCGCAACACGTCGAGATAAGCCCGAGAAAAGCGGAGGTTGTCCGCCGTCGTATACCGCCGCTCGGTGAAAATCCGCGCCAGATTCGGCAACTCATTCTCCGCCAGCAGTCGCGCCGTCTCCTCCGACGCCTCCCGCGCCGCCCACACCTCGTCGATCCACTCCGGCGTATAGTCCCGATAGTTATCCCGATGCACGACCGCCTCCAGCGGCAGCCGGTCGGTCAGCTCCGGCAGCGGCTCCGCCGGATACCCCACCGCCACCGTCGTCACCGGCACCACCCCGCGCGGCAAGTGCAGGATCCGCACGATATCCGCCGCATTGTAAGTCGTCGTCCCGAGATAACAAATCCCCAACCCGTTAGCCTCCGCCTCTAACGAGAAGTTCTGCGAAGCGAGCAGCGCGTCGATCGCGCCGTTCACAAACCATTGCAGGTTGTCGTACCCCGGCTCCGCTCCGCGCTGCCGGCACCACATCGAAAAACGGTGCACGTCGGCACAGAAAGTCACCAACGCCCCCGCTCCGGTCGCCGCCGGCTGGTTGAAATGGCACGGCCCGAGCTCCCCGAAAACCGGCGAACCGACCGACGTCACCACGATACTGTAGAGTTGCATATTTCCGACCGTCGACGCCCGCGCCGCGGCAGCCAGCAATTCGGTCATCAGCGAATCGGAAATCGGTCGCCCCGGCTGGAAATTCCGGACACTGCGATGGTTCGCTATTTCTGGTATCATATCATACGCTGTTTCGAAAATTTCAGACCTCCGGCACCGGAGCAGCCCCCTGTGCCCATTGTACAAATATAGGATTTAAATGCATATCCGCCAAGCCACCCCCAACGCTCGCCCGCGTCCGCAAATATCCGTCACCCGGGGAAACACATAAAAAGCTATATTTGCCGATATGAAAAACGTGCGATTCGCCAAATACCAGGGCGCCGGGAACGACTTCATCCTGCTCGACGCCCGACACGACGCCCCCGCCCTGACCCGTCCGGAGATACGCGCCCTCTGCGAGCGGCGGTTCGGCATCGGCGCCGACGGCCTGATGACCCTCGAAAACAGCGCGACACCCGGCTGCGACTTCCGGATGCGCTACTACAACGCCGACGGCGGCGAATCCACCATGTGCGGCAACGGCGGGCGGTGTATCGTCCGCTTCGCCGACCACCTCGGCATCGGCGGCCGCGTCAAACGGTTCGACAGCAGCGACGGCATCCACACGGCCGAACTGCTCGACGACCGCCTCGTCCGGTTGCAGATGATCGACACCGGAGCGCCGGAAAAGCTGGCCGACGGCCGGTCGTGGTTCCTCTTCACCGGCTCGCCGCACTACGTCGAATTCACCGACCGGCTGGACGGACTCGACGTGGAGCGGCTCGGCGCAACGATCCGGCGGCGGGCCGACTTCGAAGCCATCGGCGGCACGAACGTCAATTTCGTGGAGGTGGCGGGCGAAGGACAGATCCGGGTGCGCACTTTCGAACGCGGCGTGGAGGCCGAGACCTGGGCCTGCGGCACCGGCGTGACGGCTGCGGCGCTCGTGACGCACGCTGTCCGGCAGCCGGAGTGCTTCGATTTCACGGTCGAAACACGCGGCGGGATACTGGGGGTGACCTTCGCCGAGACCGAGACCGGAACTTTCGCCGACATCCGGCTGACCGGGCCGGCGGAACGCATTTTCGAAGGAGAAATCGAAATTTAACCGACCATAAAAATCGAACGGACATGGAAAAATTCGTCATCGCCGACGGCACACCGGTGCGCTATGCCGACGCCGGGAAAGGGACGCAAGTCGTCGTATTGCTGCACGGCTATTTAGAATCGATCGAAGTTTGGGACGACTTCGCCGGCGAGCTGGGCAAGGAGTACCGCGTGATTCGGGTCGATCTGCCGGGCCACGGCTTTTCGGAGTGGGGCGGCCGCGACGTGATCGACATCGACTACATGGCCGACACCGTATCGGCCGTGTTGAGGGTCGCCGGGGTGGAAAGATGCACGGTCGTGGGCCATTCGATGGGCGGTTACGTCGCGCTGGCGCTCGCTGCGAACCACCCGGAACAGGTGGAGGGCCTGGTACTGTTCCACTCCTCGCCGAACGCTGACACACCCGAAAAAGCGGCCAACCGGCAGCGCGAAATCGAGCTGATCGAGGCGGGCAAAAAAGAGATGCTGGCGCGCGTCAATCCCGGCAAAGGCTTTGCGGAGGCCAACCTGAAACGATGCTCCGAGGCGATCGAAGAGCTCTCGGAACAGGTGATGATGACGGAAGACGCCGCGATCGCGGCCGTGCTGCGAGGGATGTCGCGGCGGCGGGATCGCAACGACGAGATGCGCGGTTTCGGCATCCCCGAACTGATGATTTTCGGCCGGGACGACAACTACATCCCCGTGGCGGCGGCCGAAGCGATGGCCGCGGCACAGCCACAGGCACGCGTGGCGTGGCTCGAACGGTCGGGGCACATGGGATTCATCGAACAGCCGACCGAATCGCTGTCGATTCTGAAAGAATTTCTGACGACCGTCGCCCAAGGAGGCAAATAAGCGCGGATCGTTACCCGTTTTTGAGTACCTTTGTCCACTGAAGACAAACCATTTAACACGATCATTTATGAACCATCGCATTGCACGGACAGCGCTCTTCGCAGCAGCTGTCGCTTGTGGCTGGATGACCGCCTGCGGCCCCAAAACGGCACAAACCGAAACCGTAAACGGTCGGGTCTTGGACGCCTCGATGAACACCGTCACCGTACGGACCGAAGCCGGAGACACCCTGACCATCAGCACGCTGGGTGCCGATCCGGCCAAGGTACAGGGGGTACTGGTCGACGACTCCGTCAGCCTGACCTGCCGGACGATCGAAGTACAGGGCCACAACGCGCTCGAAGCGCAGGAATTGAACGTCACGGCTCACTCGCCTTACTTCTATATCCAAGGCCAGTGGGTAGAACCGAATCCGATCGATTCGACCGCGGTGCAGGGATTCGCGCTGAACGAAGACGGGACTGCCGCTTCGATCGGGATGGCGACATTGCAGATCACCGGCTGGAACCTGACGGCTCCGAAGGCCCTGATCCTGACCGGCGAAAGCATCGGGAACGGCCAAACCCTGCCGATGTGCGACACCCTGACCGTTCTGCGGCTCGACGCCGACTCGCTCGTGCTGGGACACGGGAACGGACATGTCGCCTGGCGGCTCGGACGGCAGAAATAGCGTCGGCCCGTTTCGACTCTCGCATCGGTCTCGCCGGATTCGTTCCGGCGAGACCGAAGCGTTTTTAGCCCCCGGATCGCCGAAAAATCGCTATCTTTACCCCCGATTATGGACGACTATTTTCAAGGGATCGCATTTCTCCCGTTCAACCCGCAACTGCTTTGGATTCTCGCCGCACTCATCGGGCTGCTGATCGTTTCGGCCTTGGTGTCCGGCTCCGAAACCGCTTTTTTCTCGCTCTCACCGAACGACATCCACGAACTCGAAGAGTCGGACGGCACGCAGGCACAGGCCGCCCTCCGGCTGCTCGACGACAAAGACCGTCTCCTCTCCACCATCCTGATTACCAATAATCTGGTCAACATCGGCGCCATCCTCGCCGCCAACGCCCTGATCGACGGCATGGTGGTATTCGGCGGGGCGACCGCACTGGAATTCATCGTCAAGGTGATTATCGTCACCTTCCTGCTCCTGCTTTTCGGCGAGATCATGCCCAAAATTTTCGCCGCCTACAACAGCCTCTCGTTCGCCCAGCGGATGAGCGTTCCGCTCCTGTCGCTCCAGCGTCTGTTCCGGCCCCTGTCGGCCATTCTGATTCGCACCGGAGGCGTGATTACCCGGGCACTGGCCCGGAAACAGAGCAACCTCTCGGTGACCGACCTGACCGACGCCATCGAGATTGCCGAGACCGACTCCGAAGACGACAAAAAGATGCTGACTGGCATCGTCCGGTTCGCCGCGACCGAAGTCGATCAAATTATGAAACCGCGTATCGATGTGAGAGCGTTGGAGATCGGCGCGACCTTCGCCGACGTGAAACAAACGGTGGTCGAGAGCGGATTCTCGCGCATTCCCGTCTACCACGAAAACCTTGACGACATCCGCGGGATTCTCTACGTCAAAGACCTGCTGCCCCATCTGGGAGCCGATGCCGACTTCAACTGGCAACAGCTGCTCCGGCCGGCCTATTTCGTGCCCGAACATAAAAAGATCAACGACCTGCTCGAAGATTTCCAGAAGCGGAAAATCCACATTGCCGTCGTCGTGGACGAATACGGCGGGACGCTCGGGATCGCCTCGCTGGAAGACATTCTGGAGGAGATCGTCGGTGAGATTGCCGACGAATCGGACACCGAAGACGACTTCTTCCGCCAGATCGACGACCACCGGTACATCTTCGAAGGGCGGACCCATCTGGGCGATTTTCTCCGCGTGCTGGAGCTGCCCGACGGGCTGCTGGACGGAGCGCGGGGCGACGCGGACACCCTGGCGGGATTGATGCTGGAGATTCGCGGCGAATTTTTCTGCGAAGGAGAGAGCGTACAGGAGGGAGATATCGAATTCAAGGCCTTGCGCGTCGAAAACCGACGCATTACCGAAGTGGAAGTCACTTTTCTGCAACCCGACGAGGCGACGGACGGGAACCATGACGACACGAACGAAGAGAAAGAGTAGCCGAACGATCCCGATCCCGATCGACGGAACGGAATTTTCGGTGTGGCTGGCGCCTTTGGAGGCCTTCACAGAGGCGGAACTCTTGGAGCGGGCGCAACTGACGGACACAGAACAGGCCGTATTCGAAACCTTTCCGGAAGCGACCGGTCGCTCCGGCGGACAGCGGCGACGCGAGTGGCTCGGAACGCGGATGCTGGTCTGCGAAGAGCTGGGCGGACGAATCTCATACACGCCCCAAGGGCGACCCCGACTGGTGTCGCCATCGACAAAACAGGACATCTCTATCTCACACACAACCGGCTGGGCAGCCGTAGCGGCTTCGACCGCAGGGCAGTGCGGCATCGACATCGAACGGATCGACCGGGATGCGAGCCGGGCAGCAGCTCGCATCGCTGCGCCGGGCGAATTGGCGGCAGCAGCCCGCATCTTTCCCTCCCGACCGGCCTTGTGGCTCTGGTGCGCCAAAGAGGCGGCCTACAAGGCGGCAGGAGGGCCCGAAACGGATTTCGCCCGCGATATTCGACTCGAATCGCCGAGTGTGGCACAACCTTTGATAATGACTGTGGAGACGGTTCGCGTGATCCTTGCCTCCTTCGTTTACGAAGAGTTACTCGGAGTCTGCGGGCTGGTCGAATAGATAACTTTATCGTAAACCTATAAAAATTTTACAGTTATGAAAAAGTACGCAATTCTCTCCATGGCAGCCGCCGCAGCGATGATCGCCGGCGTATCGACCGCTTCCGCACAAAAAACGTTCACCTGGGGGCCTAAGGCCGGGATGACCGTGTCGAACATGAGCCACACGGACATGAACGCCAAAGTCGGATTCACAGCCGGTATCTTCACCGAGTATCGTGTCGACTGGTTCGGTCTTTCGGGCGAAGTGCTCTATTCGCGACAAGGCGTAACTAACAAAGAGACGATCGACGGTACGAAAATCAAAACGCGCCTCAAGAGCGACTACCTGAACGTGCCGGTGCTGGCCAACTTCTATGTGACCCAGAACCTTGCCCTGAAGACAGGGGTTCAGGCCGGCTTCTGCCTCGGCGCAAGCTCGATCACCAAGATCGACGGCACTAAAACGAAAGACGGAGTCGGAAATGCATTCCACACGGCTGAAGTAGCCATTCCGGTCGGTATTTCTTACGACTTCGGGCCGATCGTGCTGGATGCCCGGTACAATTTCGGGGTAAGCCACGCTTTGAAAGACGGCAACTCTCGGAACAACGTCTTCCAGCTGACGGCCGGGGTTCGCTTCTAATAATTCAATCATGACTAAAACCGGAGGGAAGCGACACATTGAAGTGTCGCTTCCCTCTCTTTTTTTATAGTTTGGATAAAGACGGGTAGCGCCGGAGCAAAAACAGTCTATTGAGAATGCGGGGGCTGAATCCCTTTCCGCCCCGGGCTACCGCGACTTCGGTCGCGCGGGCTATGCCGGTGTAACAAGGGACGTCGGCAACTACGGGTTCGGCTGGTCTTCCACCACGAGCGGCATCTACAGCCTGGACTTGCATTTCTATTCGCAGTACCTCAACCCCAGCGTCACGCACTATCGCGGCCACGGTTTTCCGTTGCGTTGCCTCTCGGAATAAACGGGTCGCGGACCCGCAGTGGGCAAAGGGCTAAAACTACCCTAACCGGCTTGCCTGTAGTGGCCGGAGCCAGCGTGGGCGCAACGAGCAGCGCGAAGTGGCGGCCCTACGCCGGGGGTGGCTCCGGCCCGCGCGACCCGTTGGGTCGCAAGAGCAACAATCCATCCACTTCCTCACTTCTGTCGGGTTCGTCCTCGGCGCGCCCCCCTCGCGCCGCTATGGTGTCGCTCTTACCGAGGACGGCGATTCCTCACGGAATCGCGCTATTCGTTCTCAGTTCAAGCGGCCGAAGCCTGCGGGACCCAAAAGCAACGTGAGTTGCGGGCCTCCGCTGCGGGAGGCTTCGGCCCG
>NZ_CAJTUJ010000075.1 GCF_910579375.1 uncultured Rikenella sp. | reverse complement strand
TACGGTATCGGATACGCACTCACGAACGACGCGTATCCCGCCTCGATCTCCTCCCGCCCCTCGACCCGGCATCCTCCCAGCGGATTCGGCCTGTCGAGCACCACCACCGGCACCCCCGCCTCCGCCGCCCCCTCCATCACCCGTCCCATCGTCGAGATGTACGTGTAGCTTCGCGTCCCGATGTCCTGAATGTCGAACACCAGCACCTCCACCCCCTCCAGCATCTCCCTCGTCGGCCTCGTCGTTCGTCCGTACAGGCTGAACACCCTCACCCCCGTCCGCTTGTCCACCCCCGACGCCACCGCCTGCCCCGCCTCCGCATCCCCCCGCACCCCATGCTCCGGCCCGTAGAGCGCCGCCAGCTCGAACATCCCCCTCCGTGCCGCACTGTCCAAAATGTCGATCGTCGAGACCAGCCTTCCGTCCACCCCCGTCGGATTGGTCACCAGCCCGACCCGCTTCCCCCGCAGCACATCGAACCCCCGTTCCCTCAGTATCTCGATCCCCGTTTTAACCGAAGCGGCGGCGACGCAACCCACCGAGAGCCACATCGCCGCCGCAATACCCCAAATTTTGTTTTTCATCTTTCGAATAATCTCCGCATTCAGTCTGAGCGGATCACCTTTGTTACAATTCCGCCATCACACTCCAGAAGACCAGCAGCAGGACGAGAATCGCCGCCCCGATCGCAATGATGATCTGATGTTTGGTTTTCATGGCCGTCCGTGTTAGGATAGACAACAAATTTTCTTCAGCACCCTATTTGACCCCGCTCTCCTTGGCCTCGATACTCAGCGTAGCGTGCGGCACCACCCGCAGCCGCTCCTTCGGGATCAGTTTGCCCGTTTCGCGACAAATCCCATAGGTTTTGTTTTCGATCCTCACCAGCGCCGCCTCCAGGTTTTGGATAAACTTGTACTGCCTGGCCGCCAGCCGTCCCGACTCCTCCTTGGAGAGCGTCGCCGCCCCCTCTTCCAGAATCTTGAACGTCGGCGACGTGTCGTCCGTCCCATTGCTCGACGTGTGCGTGATCGTCGCCCTCAACAGGTCGTAATCCGCCTTCGCCTTTTCGAGTTTTTCGAGTATGATCTGCTTGAATTCGGCCAGTTCGGCGTCCGAATAGCGAGTTTTTTCCGTGCCAGACATAATGACTCCCTTCCTAATTTTCAGTGTGTTAATTTCGTAATCCCGCCGCCATCCCTGCATTTCTCCTCTCCGCTTAGTACAAAGATACTATATTTTTTATCTTCTCTTCCATTCGGAGTCGGCGACACAAGAAATCATACAAAAATTAGGCCGAGTTTCCCGAGTCCTGCGATTTTTCGAATCTCGCTAAGATTTCCCGCGCCTCTTCGATTTTTCGCCTGCGCTCCTCCGCCCGTTTTTCCCACCGCCTTCGTCCCTCCTCGTTGCGCGGCGACCTCCGGGCATCGACGTGGAACAGTTGGTCGTGATGCGTCGCGCAGAAAAGCTCCTCTCCGTCCGTCGTCATGAGGTGATATTCGTCCAGCCCCAGACAATCGCCCACGAACGTGTGGATATCCTCCATCCTGCCCCTGAAGACGAAGAAATCGCGTTTTCTGTCGTAGCGCGTTTCCACGAAGAGATACAGCACCCGTTCCCGGTCGATCGCCTCCAGCAGGTGGAAATAGGGATCCTCCCCACGACAATCGACCTCCTCCGAGCAGTATTTTAACTCCTCCCACAGCCAATTCGGCCCCTCCGCCTCGTCCCGAAAGACGAATTGGTCGAACAACCTGTCGATAAGCGCCCTCTTTTCCTTCCCTTCGAACCGTTCCAGCGCGAGACCGTTTTCCCGGATCGTCCGTTCGATCTCGCGGTCGACCGCCTCGGCCATTTCGGCAAGCTCCATTCTCAATACCCCTCCTTTTCGACCTCCGCTCCCTCCGCCGGCTCCTTCCGCGCCAGCGACCGCCACGCATACCAGATGTAAGCCACCACGAACGGAATCAGCAGCGACACCCAGCTCATCACCTGCAACGTGAAGAGCGACGAGCTGCTGTTGCGGATCGTCAGCGAACTTTGCGGATCGGTCAGCGACGGGTAGTAGGCCGTTCCGTTCCACCCCGCCGTCAGCAGCAGCGCCAGCACCGTCGCCACCGTTCCCGCCCCCGCGAACCAGATTCCCTTGCGACTGTCCGTGAATATCCCCTTGATCAGGCCCGTCAGTACCGCCGCCACCCCCGCCAGCAGAAAGATCAGCACCGCCGGCATCTCCAGCAGGTTGCGGAGGTATTTGTACGGCTCTATGGAGATCACCCCGGTGCCCGCATCGGCCGCCCATCCCGCCGAGCAGAGAATGCTGACAAGGAAAATCAGGAAAAAGAGCACGAACGCCGGCCCCTCGATCCTGAGCTCCCTGCGCGCCCTTCGGCGGATCGTCTCGTCGTCGAGGTCGTTGATCAGGTAGAGCATCCCGAGGGCCCTCGCCAGCAGCAGCACCGCGATCCCGAGCGCCAGATTCCGGTAGTCGAGCACCGCCTCCAGTCCCCTCCACGGTGTCGTCCAGTGCGACACCGTCGCCGCCGCGGCCTGCGTGTTTCCGATGTTGGCCGTATCGACCGCGAAGTTGGCCCCCGTGAAGAACGTCCCGACGGCCACCCCGATCAGCAGCGGCCCGCAACATCCGTTGATGAAGAGGAATGCGTCGTAGGTCTTCATCCCGAGGAAATTGCCGGCCTTGGCGCGGTATTCGTACGAGACGGCCTGAACGACGAAGACCAGCAGAATGGCCATCCAGACGTAGAACGCCCCTCCGAAGCTGGTGGAGTAGAAGAGCGGGAACGAGGCGAAAAAGGCCCCTCCGAAGGTCACCAGCGTGGTGAAGGTCAGCTCCCATTTCCTCCCGAGCGACCCGACGATCCGCTCTTTTTCTTCCGCCGTCCGGCCGAACCGATAGAGCAGGCTTTGCCCGCCCTGCACGAAGAGCAGAAAGACGAGCAGGGCTCCTAACAGCGAAACGAGAAACCACCAATAGTGTTGCAACAGTTCAAATGTATCCATATCTTATGCTTTATTTTTCGATGAAGTGTCTACCCGCATGGAACTGTCGCTTTCTTGAAAGAAAGCGACGCAAAGAACTTTCGTGATAGCTACGCTATGCCTTAGGCTCCGCAGTCCTCATTCTTCGCGACTGCTTTTGGGTCGGGGTTCTCCGGGCGCGTTAGGGTAATTCCCGCATTATCGCGCCCGGAAGAATCCCCGGCCCAAAGAAAAGTCCGAGATTTGGGCGACCGGCAGCTTTAGGATGCGTAGCATCCTCCAAAAGTCTTTTGGGTACCTTTTCTTCAGAAAAGGTACGGTTCCCTCCTGATAAGGTACACACAATCGATACAATAGTATTAGTTATCCGCCGGTCCCCGTTTGATTTGTTTGACCATGATCCCGATTTCCGCGACGAGCAAGATCGTGAAGAGCACCGCGAATATCCAGAACGTCGTTTGCACCGCCCCCGGTTCGATTCTGGAGACCGCCGCCCCCGTTGGCAGCAAGTTTTGAATCGTCCACGGCTGGCGTCCCACCTCCGCCACGACCCATCCCGCCTGCGACGCCACATACGCCGCCGGAATCGACCACAGCGCCAGCCGGAGCGGCCATTGATAGCGTGCCAGCGCCCCCTTTCGGTCGAGGATCAGCATCCCCGCGAACAGCACCACGAACCAGATCCCGAGCCCCACCATCACGCGGAACGACCAGAATACCAGCGGCACATTCGGCACCGTCTCCTCCGGCGACGTCAGATATCCGTAGCCGAAATAGCGGAAATACTCCTCACCGAACGCCTTTCCCTCCTCCGTCTGCGGGTCGAACAGCCGCGCGATGGAGTCCGCCGCCGCCGTGTCTCCCGCCTTTTGAGCCGCCTTGAACGCCGCGAACGTCTCGATCGCCCGCCGTCCCCGCTCGATCATCTCCTCGCCCGACGGCAGCCCCCGCTCCGGATTCCCCTCCGTCAGGTCGTCGATGCCGATCACATACGCCCCCGCCGAGTGGTGCGCCAGCACCGAGAGCATCCCCGGCACCTCGATCCCCGGCACGATCGTGAGCGGCGCCCGCTCCTGTCCCTCCCTGAGGTTTTCCATCGCCGCCAGCTTCATCGGCTGGTAACGCGCCACCTGGATCGCCGATCCGTCTCCCGTCCAGAGCATGAAGAGCGCCCCGAACAGCCCGAAGACCGCCGCCATCCGAATACTCTTCCGAGCCATTTTCTCCTCCCTCCCGCGGAGCAGATACCACGCGCTCACGCCGATAACGAAGATCGCCGCCAGCACGAACGCCGACGTCACCGTGTGGAAGAACTTGTTCATCGCCACCGGCGAGAAGAGCACCTCCCAGAAATTCACCATTTCGTTTCGCGCCGTCTGTGGGTTGAACCTCATCCCCGCCGGATACTGCATCCAGGCGTTCGCCACCAGAATCCACAGCGCCGAGAGGTTCGCCCCGACCGCCGTGAGCCACGTCGCCGTCAGGTGGAACCCCCGCGAGACCTTGTTCCACCCGAAGAACATCACCGCGATGAACGTAGACTCCAGGAAGAACGCCATGATACCCTCGATCGCGAGCGGCGCGCCGAAGATATCGCCCACGAAGTAGGAGTAGTTGCTCCAGTTGGTTCCGAACTCGAATTCGAGAATGAGCCCCGTGGCCACCCCGATGGCGAAATTGATACCGAAAAGCCGCATCCAGAAACGCGTCGTCCGTTTCCAGAACTCGTCCCCCGTCCTGACGTAGACCGTCTCCATGAGAGCGATCAGGAAGCTCAGCCCGAGCGTCAGCGGGACGAAAAACCAGTGGTAGATAGCCGTCAGCGCGAACTGGGCCCGCGACCAGTCGACCACCGCTCCGAGATCCGTGTCGAGTAGTGTCATATGTTGAATTTTTAGTTTTCGGGTATGAATATAGGGATTATCTTTCGATGAGTTCGCGGCTGACGAAATCGGCCTTTTGTCCGTCGTCCATCCCGCTGAGCGCGTCCGGGAAGAAGAACAGCTTGAGGACTAAGAACAGAATGACCAGTTTGACGATGATCACCGCCCAGAGCGTCTTCCCGACCGTCATGGCACGGAATCCGTCGTAGTAGAACTCCGCTATTTTTCGCAACCAAGTCATTTTTGCCTTATATTTGTTGTTTCGCGTTCGACAGGGGGCCGAGGCTGCCGCAGCGAAACGTAGTTTCGCCCGTCCCCGCACCCGTTGGGTGTTTTGTTAGGGTTTTCTCTGCCTTACTAAGTGGGGCCCGCGCGGCCTGAGCGCAGTACCCTCAAACCAAACGCGCGCCGCCGCCTTAAAAGGGAAATCGTTCAAAGCGTTTCGCGCTTTGAACAGAATTTCCCCCGGCGCGCGAACACACCCTTTATTGGCAGCCTCTACCCCAATTGCCCATCGCGGGCGCGTGGGAAAAATAAAAAGTAGCGGAGCAGGAGTGGGTCGAAGCCAGCGGGGCCCAACAGCAACGTCAGTTGCGGGCCTCCGCGGGGGGAGGCTTCGGCCCGCGCGGTTCTTCGAACCGCAGGGTCTCGACCCTGTTTTTGTTCGCGCGCCTTGGGGAAATCTTGTCAAAACACGCAAGCGCATTTTGACGATTTTCCTCCTAAGGCGTGGCGCGCGTCTTTGGCTACAGGAGGGTACTGCGCTCGGGCCGCGCGGGCCCCACGTCCCGTGGACGGGAAATGCTTACGCATTTCCACTGGCTGCCTCTACCCCCGTTCTTTGGCCGCGCGCTGGCGGAAATCTTATTCAAACGCAGATCATGCGTTTGAATGATTTCCTACTGCAGCGATCGCGCGCGGGTCGAGCTTTGACCCGCCTAAAACTGTTCTCTTTGTGAACAAAGAGAACAGTACCCCCCGGTAAGATGCAAATAAACGAAAGTTTAAACATCAGCAAGATATGAAAAATACCTTTGACAGCACAAAAATAATACAGTTTCAGCGACTTTGTTCCGCCGCCCGCACCATCGCCGTCGTGTCGCACACCAACCCCGACGGCGACGCCATCGGCTCCGGCCTCGCCCTGAGCGGCTTTTTGCGGAACCTCGGCCATGACGTCCGTTTTTTTGTACCCAACCGCTTTCCGAAATTTCTGGACTTCATCCCCGGATCCGAGCGAGTGGAAGTCTATAACGAAGCCTGCGACGCCGTCCGGGCCTACATCTCCTCCGCCGACCTGATCATCTGCGCCGACTTCAACCGCATCGAGCGGCTCGACAAACTGAGCGTCGCCGTCGAAGAGAACATCGTCGCCCCCCGCGTGCTGATCGACCACCACCTCAACCCCGCCGAATTCGAGCTCGCCTTTTCCGACACCGACAGCTCGTCGACCGCCCAACTCGTCTACGAACTGATCCTCGCCTGGGCCGGCGTCGAGGCCATTACCCCCGAGATCGCCCTCCCGCTCTACGTCGGGATGACCACCGACACCGGGAACTTCAGCTACGGAAACCTCACCCCGGAACTCTACCGCGCCGTCGCCGTGCTCGTCGAACGCGGCGTGCGGCCCATCGAAGTGTCGCAGGCCGTCTTCAACACCCAGAGCGAGAACCGGCTCCGGATGGTCGGCTACCTCCTCTCCGAGAAGATGCGCGTCCACGCCCCCATCCACACCGCCTACATCACCCTCACCCGCGCCGAGAAGACCCGCTTCGACCACCAGATCGGCGACACCGAAGGGATCGTCAACATGCCCCTCTCGATCGATATCGTTTCGTTTTCCGCCATGTTCATCGAGACCCTCGACTGCATCAAACTCTCCTTCCGCTCCAAAGGAGCCTTCGACGTCGACCAATTCGCCCGTCGTTATTTCGACGGCGGCGGCCACCGGAACGCAGCCGGCGGGCGTTATTACGGCCCGATGAGCGAAGCCGTCGCCCGGTTCGAGCAAGCCATGGCCGAAACCCACCCCGAAGACTGACCCTCCGTACCCGAGATGTTGCCTACCACGAATGACAAGATGGTCGCCCTGCTGCGGCGGCTGCGGATCGAGATGAACGGCGCCGTCACCGACGCCATGCGCGCTTATGGCGGCCAGCCGAGCGGCTACGGACTGAACTACGGCGTCTCGCTGCCCACCATCCGGGAGGTCGCCGTAGCCAGTGCGCCCGACTCCGAGCTGGCCGCCCTGTTGTGGCGTCAGGACGTGCGGGAGCTGAAACTCGCCGCCCTCTTCATCGACGACCCGCAGACCCTGGACGCCGACCGGATGGAGCAGTGGGCCGACGCCTGGCGCGGTTCTACAGAGCTGGCCGAACAGAGCGCCATGCAGCTATTCTGGCGGTCTCCCGCGGCATGGACGGTCGCCGTGCGGTGGGCGACCGCCACAGGAGACGAGTCCGACCCGTTGAGGCGCCTGGCCGCCTTCTTTATGGTCGGTCGGCTGGCCGATGCCACCGCCGGAGCCGCGACCGACGCCGATTTCGCCGCCCTGCTCGCCGACCCGACCGCCTTCGGCACGCATACCGACGAACGCTCCGCCGTCTATGCCCTGCGCGAGACCTGGCGTCGCCGTCCCGCCCTGCGCCCGGCCGTGACCGGCGTGCTGGAGCGTCTTCCGGCCGGCGTCGCCGACGAAGTGCGTTGGCAAATCGAATATCTGCCGTAGTATATAATAATAGGTATGTCCGAAACATTTCCGTGGGGCGACACCCGCCGGTTCCACAGCTACTCCGCCTACTTTCGGCGTCTGTTCGGCGGTCGGATGCAGAAAGTCGTCATCGACGCCGGTTTCACCTGTCCCAACCGCGACGGGACCCTCTCGACCGGCGGCTGCGCCTTTTGCAACAACGACGCCTTCAGCCCCTCGTACAGCCACCGCGGCTACTCCGTCTCGCGGCAGATCGACGAAGGCATCCTGTTCCACCGCAACCGCTACCCCCGGGCACAACGCTACCTGGCCTATTTCCAGAGCTACTCCAATACTTATAAGCCGCTGGCCGAGCTGCGGTCGATTTACGACGAAGCCTTGCGCCATCCCGCCATCGCAGGGATCGTGGTCGGCACCCGTCCCGACTGCGTCGACGCGGAGAAGCTCGACTACTTCGCCGAACTCGCCGCGGCGGGGCATTATGTGATTCTGGAATACGGCGTCGAATCGGTTTATGACGAGACCCTGCGGCGCGTGAACCGCGGGCACGACTTCGCCGCCGCCGCTCGGGCCATCGAGCAGACCGCCGCCCGAGGCATCCACAGCGGCGCCCATTTCATCCTCGGTCTGCCGGGCGAGAGCGACGAGATGCTCGTCGCTCAGGCCGCGGTCATCAACGCTCTGCCGCTCGACACCGTCAAATTCCACCAGCTCCAGCTCTTTCGCGACACCGCCATGGCCCGAGACTATGCCGAACACCCCGAACAGTATCGATTCCGGACGCTGCCCGAGTACATAGACCTTTTTATCGACCTGTTGGAACGGCTCCGGCCGGAGCTGGTGATCGAGCGTTTTGCGGGCGAGGCTCCGCCGCGTTACCATTTTCTGCCTTCTCCGTGGGGTTCTGTGCGGAACGAGCGTTTGTTGCAGCTGCTCGAAGCCCGGCTCGAAGAGCGTTCCACCTGGCAGGGCCGCCTCTTTCGATAGCTTTATCCTCGGTTTTTGAGCTGGACGGAACCGTACCTTTTCTGAAGAAAAGGTACCCAAAAGACTTTTGCAGAGGTCGTCCCGTTGGGCCGACCACGGGTTATCTCCGCCT
>NZ_CAJTUJ010000074.1 GCF_910579375.1 uncultured Rikenella sp. | reverse complement strand
GCGGAGCCGCAGTGAGGCGGACACGGGACGGAGAATTGGGCTGGGCTTTGGGCTGCGATTGTTCTTCGGGCACGAAAACCGGAAACGGTTTTCGTGCTGCGCTGGGCCGAGCATGGGGACGAGCTTTGGGCTGGAATTTGGTACGAGAGCGAGTAGCGCGATTCGCAGAATCGCCGGCCTGTTCGCCCAGCGGCTTTGCCGCTCGGGGGAGTGGGCGACAGGCCGAAGCCGTCAGAAAAAGGTGTTGCTTTTGCGGTTCTTCGAGCCGCCGGGCTTGCGGCGGGGCATCTTCGGTGCCCGGGTCGGACGCCGCAGCTCGAACCCGACAGAATTGGGGCGACGAATGAGGTAGTGCAGTTGCGGCTCTTTGAGCCGTGCAGTTCGCCGCCACCCCATGCGGCGGGCTGCAACTCGTCTGAGCTCGTTGCACTCACCGCTGGCGGCGAACAGTTAAAACTGAGAGCGAGTAGCGCGATTCGCAGAATCGCCGTCCTCGGGCGCAGCGACGCTTTAGCGGCGCGAGGGGGGCGCGCCGAGGACGAATTTCCGAGAATAGGTGATGGGTGACAGGCCGAACCCGAATGGTTGGGGCGGTGAATGAGTGCTGTGCTTTTGCGACCTATAGGGTCGCGCGGGCCGAAGCCTCCCGCAGCGGCGGCCCGCAACTCGCTATGCTCGTTTTAGGCCCCGCAGGTTTCGACCCGTTTGGATGACAAGGCCGAACCCGAAAGATTTGGGCTGTGAGTTAGGCTGAACTCTTGGCCGAGCTCCTGCGGCTCGCAGAGCCGCGCGGGCCGGAGCCACCCTCGGCGTAGGGCCGCCACTCGCGATGCTCGTTTTGCCCACGCTGGCTCCGGCTGCTCCAATGGGGCTACATGTAGAGGCACCTAAAGAATAGTTCTAGCCCTTTGCCCACCGCGAGCACGCGGCCCGTTTATTCCGAGAGGCAACGCAACTGAAAACCGAAACCACGACCGTTCGCGGTGCCGGGGTTGAGCCATGTCATGCGGAAATCCAAGTGTATACCCAGATTGCCACTGACCCTGGAAGACCAGCTGTAGCCCCCACTGCCCATCCCGTTTGGTGCCCCCTCGCCGTGACCGCGGTAGCCCGGGGCGGGGTACCAGGCGAGCGGAACATCTGTCCGGATTCGCTATCTTTGCCGAAAACGTACGAAAAACCATCCGCATGAATTTTACCTTAGATATCCATTCGTCCACCTGTATCCGGTGCGGGCGCTGCGTCGCGGTCTGCCCGTCGCGGATTTTTACGCAGGCCGAACCGAAAGCCCCTGTCGGGATCGAACGGCCTGAAACCTGTATCGTGTGCGGGCATTGCGTAGCCGCTTGTCCGACCGGGGCAGTGACCCATACGGAGTTTCCCGCCGAAAAAGTGCACCCCGTCGACCGGAACGCCCTGCCCACGGCAGAGCAAGTGCTGGAGCTCTGTCGGGCACGGCGCTCGAACCGCGCGCTGACCGACCGTCCTGTGCCGCGCGACCTGTTGGAACAGATCGTGGAGGCCGCTCACCGGGCGCCGACCGCCAGCAACCGACAAGAGGTCTCGTTCATCGTCGTGACCGACCCCGAGAAGTTGAAACAGATCATCCAACTGACCCTCGACACGTTCGACGGCGTGCGACGGAAATTGGAGAACCCGGTGTTGCGTCCCCTGTTGCGGCGAGTGGTGCCGCAGGTGTATGCCTATTTGCCCGCTTTCCGGCGACTGATCGAAGCGTGGGGGCGAGGCGAAGACCTCGTCTTGCGGGACGCGCAGGCTGTCGTTTTTATTTGTGCCCCCGCCGATTCGCGTTTCGGAGCGACAGACACCAATTTGGCCTATGAAAACGGGTCGCTGATGGCCGAGAGCTTGGGAGTGAGCCAGATCTATACCGGATTCGTCCTCTCGGCGATGAAGCAGGACCGAAAAGGGAGATTCGCACAGCTGTTGGGGGTGGGGAAAGGACGGAAAGTCTATGCCGGGATGGCGCTCGGGATGCCGAAATTCGCGTTCCCGAATTATATCGACAAAAAACCGGTCGAAGTGCAGTGGATGGAGGAGCGGTAAGGCGGGTGTATCATACGATATAAAAACGAAGAGGCGTTCCCGTAGAAAGAACGCCTCTTGCGTATAATAAAGTTGGAGATTATGCCCGATTGTTCGTTCCGCCGGTATTGTTCCCCCCCGTTCCCGGATTCCGCCGGACATATTTCCGCGGAGCCGCCGCCCCGTTGCCCGTATTATTGCCCGTTCCCGTCCCCGCGCTTATCGTCCCCGGAGTATTCGTTCCGCTATTCCGATTGGTTTTGTTCATCCGGTTGCCGCTCGCGCTCCGCACGCTCGACGTATCGATCCGCGTGTGATCCAGCGTGTCGCTCTCCAACACGATCCGCCCCCGCGACATCAGCCGGATGTCGCCGATCACCCCTTCGTTCGAAGGAAACTCTTTGTTGTATTCGAACGACTTCTGTTTCATATACTTCGCCACACTCGCCGCTGCCGCATCCCGCTCCTCCGACTGCGGTTCGACGGCCAGCGTCTCCACCATCCTCCGGACATTCGCCCCGTACTGTTTCTGGGCGATATAGCTCTGCGACGAGCTCATCCGTTTCGGATGCGGCGCGAACATCGCCGGCGTCGGTTTCGGATACGGTGCATCCACATCCAGGTCGAAATCCGC
Source organism: uncultured Rikenella sp. (assembly GCF_910579375.1). Classification (GTDB taxonomy): domain Bacteria; phylum Bacteroidota; class Bacteroidia; order Bacteroidales; family Rikenellaceae; genus Rikenella. Next base: position 6,022 of record NZ_CAJTUJ010000074.1, on the reverse strand, counting down.
GATCATAAACAGATGATCCCACAACATGTGCTGAAAACCCTCGCTGTCCCGCTGCGCCGGATTGACGTTCCCCATCACCGCCACCACCACCTCGGCCTGCCGGTTGCGGAGTTCCCGATCTTCGATCGTCTTTAGATAGGCCACCATTCGTTGGACGTTGCGTCCGTACTCCGAGAGCAGGAGTCTCGATTTTTCTCTGTTCATGTGTGTTGAAAACAAGGCGATACCGTCGCCGGAAAAACACGGGGAGTCGGTCGGAAATTTATTTCCCCGCGGGAATGAAAACAAAGCAAATATAATGCTTAACTTTGGAAATTCGAAAAAAAAGGTTTGCATATGGCTAAAATCCTGGTTATCGACGACGAACGGAGCATCCGCAACATCATCGGCGAGTTGCTGGAGATGGAGGGACATACGGTGAAAACGGCCGAAAACGGAGCGGCCGGATATAAGATGGTGTGCGACGAACCGTTCGAACTGGTGATTTCCGACATCAAGATGCCCGAGATGGACGGCATCGAACTGCTCGACAAATTGATCGAGACCCATCCGGATCAGACGGTCGTGATGATCTCCGGACACGGAAATATCGACACGGCGGTGGAGTGTATCAAGAAAGGGGCGTTCGACTATATCGAAAAACCGGTCGATATGAACCGGATGCTGGTGACGGTCAAAAACGCGCTGGAGCGCGGGTCGCAGGTCAAGGAGATCAAGACCTTGCGACGCAAGATACGTAAAGTGGCGGAAATCGTGGGCGAGTCGCCGGCCATTCAGCGGGTGAAGACCCTGATCGACAAAGTGGCCCCGACCGATGCGAGGGTCTTGATCACGGGGTCGAACGGTACGGGGAAGGAGTTGGTGGCCAGGTGGTTGCACGAAAAGAGCGACCGGGTGAACATGCCGTTCGTCGAGGTGAACTGTGCGGCGATTCCGTCGGAACTGATCGAAAGCGAACTCTTCGGGCATGAGAAAGGGGCGTTTACTTCGGCGATCAAACAGCGCAAGGGAAAATTCGAACAGGCGGACGGCGGGACGATCTTTCTGGACGAGATCGGCGATATGAGTCTGGCGGCGCAGGCCAAGGTACTGCGGGCGTTGCAGGAGCGGAAGATCACACGCGTCGGGTCGGACAAGGATATCGACGTCGATGCGCGGGTGCTGGCGGCGACCAACAAAAACCTGATCGAGGAGATTGCCAAGGGGAATTTCCGCGAGGACTTGTACCACCGGCTGAGCGTGATTCTGATCCACGTGCCGAAACTGGTCGATCGACGGGAGGATATTCCGTTGCTGGTCGAGCATTTTATCCGGAAAATCTGTGCGGAGAAGGGAAAGCCCAAAAGCACGATTACGGCGGAGGCGATGGAGGCTTTGGTGGGGATGCCGTGGACGGGGAATATCCGCGAGTTGCACAATGCGGTCGAGCGGCTGTTGATTCTGAGCGGGGCGGAGATTACGCTGGACGACGTGAAACTCAATGTGATGCAGGCCAATGGGGAGTAAGGATTCGAATCGGCGTGCGTGCGGTGGCGAACGGGCGCCGCGGGTGGGGATTTACGGCGTGACGAACGTCGGGAAGAGCAGCCTGCTGAACCGGATTACCGGTCAGCAGGCTGCCGTGGTTTCGCCCGTGGCGGGAACCACGACCGATCCGGTGCGCCGGGTTTTCGAGGTGGCGGGCTACGGGCCGGTGATCTTTGTCGATACGGCGGGGATCGATGACGAGGGGTCAGAAGTGGGGCGGTTGCGGGTGGCGAAGACGTGGCAGACGCTTTCGGAGGTGGATTTGGCGGTGGTCTTGCTGGCGGACGCTCGTCCGTCGGGGGCGGAGCAGCGGTTGCTCGATCGGATTCGGGCGAACGATGTGCCGTATTTGCTTTTGCCTTCCCGTGCCGCGGATTTGTCGGCGGAGGAGGTGCTTCAGCGGATTTGCGCTGCGATTCCGGGGGAGGCGGATGCAATGTCGCCGTTTTTCGGCGAGCGGGCGATTGTGGCGGGAGGGGTGATTCTTCTGGTTTGTCCGATCGACGCGGGAGCGCCGGCGGGACGGTTGATTTTGCCTCAGGTACAGGCGTTGCGGGCGGCGTTGGAGCTGGGGGCGGTGGCGATCGTCGTGCAGCCGGAACAGTTGGGAGAGGCGTTGCGGCTCCATGCTCCGAGGCTGGTGGTGACGGACAGTCAGGCGTTTCGGGAGGTGACGACGCTGGTGCGGGAGCGGTGTCCGGAGGCGGAGGTGACGTCGTTCAGCGTATTGCTGGCGGAGCAGAAAGGAGATGCGGCGGTTTACCGGGAGGGATTGGAGGCGGTGGACGGTTTGAAGGCGGGAGACCGGGTGCTGATTATCGAGAATTGTTCGCATCAGGTGACGTGTGACGATATCGGCCGGACGAAAATCCCGGGATGGTTGCGGGAGTATACGGGGATCGGGTCGCTGGAGTTTACGTTTGTGAGCGGTCGCGATCCGTTGCCGGAGCGGTTGTCTGTTTACGCGTTGGCTGTGCAGTGCGGGGGGTGCGTGGCGACGCGGCGGATGGTGCAGGCTCGGATCCGGGCGGCGGTTCGTTGCGGGGTGCCGATTACGAATTACGGCATGTTGATCCGCAAATTGCGCGGCGTCTCGTTTTAGGCAGGTCAAAACTCCTTCGCGCTTTGCGTGCAGATAGGATAGGGAGCTGGGTGAGGCTGTTGTGAATTGTAGGGGTAGAGGCTGCCAGTAAAGGGCGCGTTTATTCCGAGAGGCAACGCAACTGAAAACCGGAAGAGCGAATGTCGGAATAGGTCGGGCTAAGATTTTGAAAACTGAAATTTAAATCTTGACCTTTAGTGTCGTTTGCAGTTGCGCACCAACCTGTAACCTCCATTGCCTGTGCTCAGCAGCTCTCCGGTGCCAGCGCTGCGGTAGCCCGGGGCGGCTTCTTGAACCACCGGAATCCAACCGAAATTTCGCTATCTTTACCCTGCGAAATCGTTTAACACCTAACAAAATATGAAACGTATTCTTTTGACCCTGCTCGTTGCTGCGGGAGTCACCGCATTCGTCTCATGCGGCAGCGCGACCCGAAAAAACGGAGAAGCTGCCGACTCTTCGACCCTGCGGGCGATGACTTTTAACATCCGCTATGCCAATCCGGACGACGGGCCCGATTATTGGGACAACCGGCGCGATGCCGTCGTGCGGATGGTCGAAACCGTCCGGCCCGACGTGATGGGGATCCAGGAGGGGCTGGCGCAGCAGGTCGCCTTTTTGGACTCGGCATTGACCGATTACTCCTATGTCGGCGTGGGGCGCGACGACGGAGCTCAGGCCGGAGAGTATGCCGCCGTATTTTATCGGGACTCGTTGTACGTACCGGTGGCGGACGGCCACTTCTGGCTGAGCGAAACGCCCGAGCAGGCCGGTTTGGGATGGGATGCCGTTTGCGTGCGGATCGCCACCTGGGTGCGGTTGCAGGAGCGGGCTACCGGTCGGGAATTTATAGTGGTCAACACCCACTTCGACCACGTGGGAACCGTAGCGCGACGCGAAAGCGCGAAACTGATGCTGGAACGGATCGAACGATTCGGCGATTCGATACCGGCCATTGTGATGGGCGATTTCAACTATCCGACCTCCGATCCGTCGCTCGCTCCGCTGGTCGATGCTCCGGGGTTTGCCGAAGCACGCAGTTCGCAGGCTGCCCGGCCTCAGGGCGACTCGCTGCCGCCGGTCACCTATCGCGGATTCGGACACGGCGAAGAGGGCGAGGTGATCGATCATATCTTTTTCCGCGGTTTCGTGCCTGTCACCTACGAGGTGATTCCCGACGGATACGGGGTGCGGTACCTCTCCGACCATATGCCGGTGGTGGCGGTGCTTCGGTTTTAGGGGACGGCCTCCAAAAAAGATAGAAGTATTTAACTCCATCTGCCATGAAACATTTTTTTGTGTTTTGCATCTTGCTGACGGCTCTGGTGCGGTCCGGGTGGGCCGCTTCAGAGCCTGTCGCCTATTTCGATGCGGGCAATCCCATCAAGTACGATGGAACGAAGTTTTATCTCGCCTGGAGCGCCCATCCGCAGGATATCTATTATCTTCAGGAGTACCTGCCCAAAGGCGAGACGCTCGAACGCTACACGCAGATGTTTACCGTCAGCGTGATCTTTTGGGACAGAACGCCTGAGGCGGCTGTCCGGGCGAAAGTGGCCGAGTTGGAGAGACGCCGGGAGACGGACCAGGTCTGCCGGTATTTGGTGACGGAAAATCCGGATAAACCGGGAGAATATATCCTAGAATTTATCGTCAGCGACGGGCGGGACGGTGTGCTGGATTGCGTGGAGGTCGATATACACTACTATCGGCAGGTGGTGATCGACGGGAAGAAGGCGTCGCTGTTGTGTTTCTATTCCCGGCGGGCATATGGCGACGATATTCTGCCTTTTATGAAGACGATTCCCGAACGGCGGAACGGCTGGTATGAAGGGATGACGAGACTCGGCATGGTACCGCGGTTCCCGAAATAGGCGGATTTTTGGACAAAGAGAGAGGAGGTTACAGTTCCGTGAACCGTCCCCCGTTCACCCCGAAGAGCTTGTAGTTTTCCGTCAGCCGGGTCAGAATTCCCTCTAACCGAATCTTATTGCTGTCGGTGATGAAGATCTGGCCGAAACGATCCGACGAGACCATACCGATCAGCGCTTCGACCCGCGCCATGTCGAGTTTGTCGAATACGTCGTCCAGCAGCAGAATCGGCCGAATCCCTCGTAATTCCCGCATCATATCGAATTGTGCCAGCTTCAGGGCCAGCAGCATGGATTTCTGTTGGCCCTGTGAGCCGTATTTGCGGATCGGGAATCCCAGAATCTCTAATTTTATGTCGTCGCGGTGCACGCCGCAGTTGGTGAAGCCGCACACCCGGTCTTTCTCCCTCGCCGCCGTCAGCAGTTCGGCGAACGGTGTCTCGGTCAGCTCCGATTTGTAGGAGACGGTGACTTCCTCCCTGTCCGACGAGAGAATGCCGTAGTACTCCGCTACTTTCGGAGCCAGCCGCCGAATCATCTCGGCCCGTTTCTCGTGCACCGCCGTTCCGGTCTCGATCAGTTGCATGTCCAGCACCTCCAGAATCTCGTCGAAAGCCGACCCCATGCCTGTTTTCAACAGCCGGTTGCGCTCCTGCAACAGGTGGTTGTAACGGACGATCGCCGTGAGGTATTCGCGGTCGGTCTGGGAGAGAAACGAGTTGAGGAACCGTCTCCGTTCGTCGCCCGACTCGTGGATCAGGGCGGTGTCGGCGGGCGAAACCATCACGAGCGGCAGCAGGCCGATGTGTTCCGACACCCGGTCGTATTCTTTGCCGTTCCGTTTGATGACTTTTCCTCCGCCGCGTTTGAAACTGCATACGATCGCCTCCCGCCGCTCTCCTTCACTGAGTGAATAGCGGCCGTCGAGCATAAAATAGTCCGAGCCGTGCCGCACGGATTGTCCGTCGGTCAGCCCCACCGAGCTTTTGCTGATCGAGAGGTAGTAGACGGCGTCGATCAGGTTGGTTTTTCCTGCGCCGTTGTCGCCGACCAGACAATTCACATTGGCCGAGAATTCCAGTTCGGCTTCCTCGATATTCTTGAAATTCAGGATGGAGATTCGTTCTAAAAACATCGTTTCAGGGGGGGCTTGGTGGACAAAGTTACACTTTTTGTGTCGGCGGGGGAAGTGCTTTTGGGGATAATCTCCGTTGTGACCGCTGTTGTAGCGACTGATTTGGGCCGAGGCTGTCGCGGTTTTGCACATGCGGGTAGACACGGCCAGAGCATCCCTTTAGGGATGCGCTCTAAAGTTTTTCTGGTTCTCTTTGTTCACAAAGAGAACAGTTCCAGGAGGAGCAGTGATCAGATCGCGCGCCGCCGCCTAAAGAGGGGAATCGTCAAAATGCACTTGTGCGTTTTGACTGGATTTCCCCAGGCGCGCGAAAACGCGGCGGAACGCAAGCGGAGCCGCAGTGAGGCTGACACGGGGCAGGGAACTGGGGCGAGCTTTGGGCTATGC
>NZ_CAJTUJ010000073.1 GCF_910579375.1 uncultured Rikenella sp. | reverse complement strand
CCCGCCAGCGGCTCGTCACCGAACCGCTCCGGCCGGGCATTCGGCATCCGCCCGCCGACCCAGATGCGCACCCGCCCCGACACCACCACCCTATTCCCCCGCTCATCGACCCCACCGAGCTGTTCGGGCGCCACCGCAAAGCTCACCATCCGCCGTTCGCCCGGTTCGAGCCAGACCCGCCGCACTCCCGCCAGCGAACAGATCGGCATCCGTCCGGAGACCATCCCCCGTCGCGAGACATAGAGCTGCACGACCTCCTCCCCGCCTCGTCGACCCCGGTTGCGCACCTCGACGCTCACCCTGACGGAGTCTCCGACCTCAACGGCACCGGGCAACCGCAGCGCGGAATAAACATATCTGTTGTAACTCAGCCCATAGCCGAACGGATAGAGCACCTCGCCGTCGAAATAGCGATACGTGCGCCCCTCCATGCGATAATCCCGGAAATCCGGCAGATCGTCCGTCGAACGGTAGAACGTGACCGGCAACCGGCCCGACGGATTGTATCGCCCGAAGAGGATATCCGCCAGCGCCGTGCCCGTCTCCTGCCCACCGTACCACGCCTGAATGACCGCATCGACATGCTCCGCCTCCCACGGAAAGGCCACCGCGCTGCCCGACATATTCACGAAGACCAGCGGTTTGCCCAACTCCCTGAGCCGCTTCATCCACTCCGTCTGCACCGCCGGGAGCTCGATGCGGCTGCGGTCGCCGCCCAGGAATCCCTTGATATCATCGTTCCCGGCATCGCCCGCTTCGCCCTCCAAGAGCGGCGAAATCCCACCCGCAAAAATCACTGCATCGGCCTCCGCAATCCCCTCCAACACCTCTTCGATCCCCGGCCCGTCCGCCAACGGCCCGGTAAAGCCCGTGGCCGGATAGTAGATCACCCGCAGGCCCGGTTCACGCTCCAACGCCATCCGCAGCGTGACATTCTCCACCGGAATTCCGTTGTAATTCCCCAACTGCGTCGTTCCGTTATCGGCATTCGGCCCCAGCAGAGCCACCGTCCCGACCCGCTCCGCCCGGAGCGGCAACACCCCCTCGTTCCGCAACAGCACCATCGACTGCCGCGCCATCTCCAGAGCCTGCGCCCGGTGCTCCGGCGACGAGATCACCGCACCGGAAATCGTGTCATAAGGCACCCGCCCCGCCGGTTCGAACTGACCGAGCCGGAAACGGATCATAAAGAGCCGCCGCAGCGAGAGGTCGATCTGCTCCTCGGTAATCAGCCCCCGCTCCACCGCCGCCACGAGCGATGCATAATCGTTCCCGCATTCGAGATCCGTACCGTGCAGCACGGCATCTGCCGCCGCCGTCGCCGCATCCGGATGCGTTCCGTGATACTTGTGGAAATCGCTGATCCCCCAGCAGTCCGAAGTGACATATCCCTCGAAGCCCCATTCGTAGGTCAGAATCAGCCGCATGAGTTTGTCGCTACCGCAGCAGGGCTGTCCCTCGTAGCGGTTATAGGCGCACATGACGCCCGACACCCCCGCCTCGCACACCAGCGTGCGGAAAGCAGGCAGGTAGGTATCCCACAGGTCGTAGTCGCTCACCCGGGCATCGAACTCGTGGCGGTCGGGCTCCGGCCCGCTATGCACCGCATAGTGCTTGGCGCACGCCGAAGTCTTGAGGTAACGCGGATCGCCGCCCTGCAACCCCCGCACCATCGCGCTCCCCATCCGACCGGTCAGCCAGGGGTCTTCGCCGTAGGTCTCCTGCCCCCTTCCCCATCGCGGATCGCGGAAGATATTGACATTCGGCGTCCAGAACGTCAGCCCCTTGTACTGTCTCCCCTCGTCCGGCGTCCCTTTGGCCCGATTATAAATGGCGCGCGCCTCGTCGGCGATCATCCCCGCCGTCTGCTCCAAGGCCTCGGGATTGAAGGTGGCCGCCAGCCCGATCGCCTGTGGAAAGACCGTCACCCGGTCGCCCGAACGTCCCACGCCGTGCAGACACTCGTTCCACCAGTTATAGGCCGGAATCCCGAGCCTCGGAATGGCCGGACTGACGTGCATCATCTGGGAGATCTTCTCCGAGAGGGTCATCCTGTCGATCAGCGAATCGACCCGCGGATCGACACACAGACGCGGGTCGCCAGCAGTCATCCCCTGCCGCCCCAGAAGACCGAGAAAGAAGATCAACAAAACGATTTTCTTCATAAAAACAGAATGAATTAAGTCAGAAATCACTCGACCGCCCGACGGGTTCGATTATAAGCGATCCGGTCGAATTTATAGTAATGCGCCGCGCGATGCGCGACATCGGTCTGTTTCTCGTCGAGCCGGACGACATAGGCCATCCGGGCGATCTTTTTACAAAAATTTCGGATATCGAACCGTTTGCGATAGATCGCCTGATAGAGCCCCCTCAACTCGGCGAGGGTAAACTTCGCAGGCAGCAGTTCGAAAAGCACGGCCGGTTCCGTTTCGATCCATTGGCGAATCTCGCCGAGCGACTCCTCGACGATCCGATTGTGGTCAAACGGCATCGCAGGCACCGCACTGACCGGACACCACCGGGCCCCGCTGCTGCGCGCGGCAACGCTCAGCGTCCGGTTGATCTTGCAGAGCGACAGATAAGCGATCGTGATCAGCCGTCCGACGGGATGGCCGTAGGTCGTTTCGAGCCACGCCACATCCTGCACATCCGCCGCCCGGTCGGGCGAGCTGAAACACTTGAACTGCTTGAGGCTCATCCTCCGGATACCGGTCAGCTCATACAGCACCCGCTGGGCGGCGCTGTCCGTATCCTCCGGCTGATAGATCAGGCTGCCGGGCAGTTTCAGGTCCGACGTCCCCTCCTTTTCGATCAACAGGATGTTCAGCTCGTTCCCATCGAAACCGAACACCACGCAATCGACCGACACATGGGCATACATATATTCCATAAGCCATTCCGCAACGGCCGTCCGCCGCGCCTCGACAAATATAGTTATTTAGACCGCAAAATACTATCGGACAACCTATTAAATAAACCCTTACTGTATATAATACATTATTAAAACCCGCACAACAAGCTTGGCGACAGGCTGATTTCCAGAGCCTATCCACCGGGGAGGTTATTGTACTTCCCCCGGGCGCATATTTTATCCGATGAAAGAGTCCGCCACTGACAGAAGATCCCCCTCCCCAACACCCCCCGCAACGGTTACCGGAAAAAAGAGAAGAGGGTTTTCAATTCGCCGAAGAACCAGCGCATTAAAAACCCTCTCCGTGTGAGGTCGGTAGCAGATTCGAACTGCTGTACGAGGTTTTGCAGACCTCTGCCTAACCGCTCGGCCAACCGACCCGATTGTAAATTGCAGGGCAAAGATAGCGTTTTTTCCCGAATCCGCAAACGCGAATCGACAAACACCCCCATTTCACCGCTCCGACGAACCGCCCTCCGCCGAAAAACCGGCGATGGCATCCGCCACCCGCTGCATCAGCCACTTCGGCGTCGACGTCGCCCCACACACCCCCACCGACGCGATCCCCTCGAACCACTCCCGCCGGAGCTCCGTCGCCTCCTCCACCTTGTACGTCCGCGGATTCGCCCCCCGACACACCTCGTAGAGCGCCTTGCCGTTCGAACTCTTGCTGCCGCTCACGAAGATCACCGCATCGAACCGGGCGGCAAACTCGCGCAGGTGCGGATTCCGGTTCGAGACCTGCCGACAGATGGTGTCATGCACCTCCACCGTCTCGGGATGCGCGGCACGGCGCAAAATCTCGTCCCGGATGGCATTGAACTGCGCCAGGCTCTGCGTCGTCTGCGACAGCAGACAGATCGGCCGGCTGAAATCGATCCGTCCCAGATCGGCCTCCGACTCGATGACGATCGCCTCCTCGTTCGTCTGCCCCGTCAGCCCCACCACCTCGGCGTGCCCCGGCTTGCCGAACAGCACGACCTGCCCCTCCACCCGCCGCATCGCCTCCCACGCCCGCCGCACCCGCTCCTGCAACTTCGCCACCACCGGACAAGTGGCGTCCACCAGTTCGATTCCGTAGCGCCGTGCCTCGGCATACGTCGCCGGCGGCTCGCCGTGCGCCCGAATCAGCACGCACCGGCCGGCCAGCTCCGGCAGCCGGTCATGCCCGACCGTCTGCAGCCCCAACTGCTCCAGGCGATCCACCTCGACCCGATTGTGGACGATATCGCCCAAACACCACACCGCCCCCTCTCTGGCCCTCAGCCACTCCTCGGCCGTCGAGATCGCCTTGACGACCCCGAAGCAGAAGCCCGATTGTTCGTCGATTTCAATTCTCATCTCACCGGCGTATTTTCCCCCACCAGCAGCTCGTCGGCCGGGAAATCCGGCACCGCAAACTCCCGTCTCCCCCCCGGCGACCATTGCAGATAGGTGATCGGCAGCCCCTCCGCCAGAAAGCGCGTCTCGTAAGCCGTCTTGATCGCCAGCGCCGCATCGGCAATCCCCTGCGGCCCGTAAATATCGTTGCAGCAGACCGTCGGCGCCATCCCATTGGCCGCCAGCACCGCCTTCGTGTATTCGTGCAGGTGCCCCGAGTCCGTCTTCAGGTGGATCGTCCCCTCCGGTTTCAGGAAACGCGCATAGCGTTCCAGAAATCCCGGCGCCGTCAGCCGCTTGGCCACCCTCCGTTTGTTCATCTGCGGATCGGGAAAGGTGATCCAGATTTGATCCACCTCGCCCGGCGCGAAGAACGAGTCGATGAATTCGATCCGCGTCCGCAGAAAAGCCACATTGGCCATCCGGTTCTCCGTAGCCGTCTTGGCCCCGCGCCACATCCGCGCCCCCTTGATATCGACCCCGATGTAGTTCGTCGCCGGATCGGCCTCAGCCAGCCCGACAGTATATTCGCCGCGTCCGCATCCGAGCTCCAGCACGATCGGGCGGTCGTTGCCGAAGAACTCGCTCCGCCACCTCCCTTTGAGCGGGTGGTCGCGACGGAATACCTCTTCGAATTGCGGTTGGATCAGGCAGCGAAAGGTGAGATTTTCGCTGAATTTTTTGAGTTTATTTTTTCCCATGCTCGCAAACAGGTTCACAAAAAAGAGCGGTCACCGTCTCCGCACCGGCCGCGCTCCGCTGACGACGACCCCGATGGATCGAATCCCCCGGATCCGCTCCGCCCCAGTCAGCTGGCGCACCGACAGCGCATATTCTCCCCGCTGAGAGAACCGGACGCCGCTGCGGTAACGACGCGTGATATCGTTGTGATTGGAATAGTGCCTTCCGGCCCTGCGATACGCCCCTTCGCCCGGCTCCCCGTCTGCCGCCGGCCTCCGCAGGGCGAATTCGACCGTGTCGGCCCAAAAACGTTTGTCGGGCGTCACCGCCTTGATCACCAGCGGCAAAGCGGCATACGGATAGTCGTCGTCATACCGGATCGAGATATCGATCCACTGCCCCCCCCTCGCCCCCGCCGCCGAGTCGGGCTCGAAATAGAAGACGACCGCCTCCTCCCGTCCCCACCCCTCGCGCGGCAAGTCGTACATCTCCATATACTTCCCCCCGCTGCACCCCACCAGGAGAGAGGCCCACACGAGGCCGAAGAACACGCATCCGTATCCGATCCTCCGCCCCATGCCGTCAAGCCCCCTGCCCGCCGTTGTTCGTTCCTCCGCCCTGCGAGCGATTGCCCGGCCTCCGCCGCGGACTGCGGTTCCGATAGTTGTTTCCTCCCCGGCCGCCGTTATTACCGCCATTCCCCCCTCCGTTTCCAGCTCCGCCTTGCTCGCCATTCGCCTTGGCCAACAGTTCCGGCCTCGCCGTCGGTCGTGCCTCCGCCCGTCCGTCCGCTTCGGCCCGAGCCGCCATTTCCGGTCTTGCCGTAGGCCGCCCGCCGCCCGATTTCTCCGATTTCTCCGCCTTTTCCGTCCGGTCTCCCCGCTGATTATTGCCCCGGTCGCGATTGTTCTCGCGGTTATCGCGATTGCCATTCCCCCGATTCCGTCCCTGTCCGCCCCGCTTCCGACCTCCGCTCCGTGCGTGGTCGAACCGTGTGATGCTCTCCTCGCCCACCACATTCTTGATCTCCGGCTCTGCCGGCGCGCTATGCTGCGCCGCGAGCAACGCCGCATCCTCCAGTTTGTCCACCTTCTCGCCCCGACGGTTCATCGCCACAATCTGCCGCACCCGTTCCGTGGTCAGCGGAATCATCACCGCCGTAGAGTGCGGATCGGGGCTGAACCACATCAGTTTTTTGAAGATATCGCTCTTGACCAGATGATAGCTGCCGTCCATCGCCTCCAGCGGCCCGTTAAGCCGCGGAAACGCCCGCCGCGCATCGATATAGGAATCCAATTCGTAATTGAGACAGCATTTGAGCTTGCCGCACTGTCCCGCCAGCTTCTGCGGGTTGAGCGAGATCTCCTGATGTCTTGCCGCCCCGATCGTGACCGACGAGAAGCTGTTCATCCAGGTCGAGCAGCAGAGTTCGCGTCCGCACGGCGCAATTCCGCCGATCCGCCCCGCCTCCTGCCGTGCGCCGATCTGGCGCATCTCGACCCGAACGCGGAACTGGTCGGCCAGCACCTTGATCAGTTCGCGGAAATCGACCCGTTCGTCGGCAATGTAATAGAAGATGGCCTTCAACTTATCCCCCTGATACTCCACATCACCGATCTTCATATTGAGGTGCAGGTCTGCCGCGATCTGCCGCGAGCGGATCATCGTCTGATGCTCCAGCCCGATCGCCTCCTGCCACTTTTCGATGTCGTAAGGTTTCGCCTTCCGATAGATTTTCTTGCATTCGAGCCCCTGCGGATTGAAGCCCGTGCGCTTCATCTGCCGGGTCACCAGTTCGCCGGTCAGGGTGACGATCCCGATATCGTGCCCCGGGCTGGCCTCGACGGCCACAATGTCACCCACCTTGAGCGAGATGCCCGTATTGTTCCAGTAGTATCCCTTCCGGGTGTTTTTGAACTGCACCTCGTAGATGGCGTTCTCAGCCAGCGAATCGGGCAGATCGGCCATCCAGTCGAAGACTTCGAGTTTATGCGCCCCCGGACAGTTTTGCGCCGTCGGTTCGCCGTTGGCGTCGGTCGAAAAGCAGCATCCCCGAGTAATATTTTTCTGACAAGTCATCCTCTTCGCGTATTGAATGCCCCGGCGACAAAACGGTCGGAGCCTGAATGTACAAAGGTATGACTATTACAGCACTTCTGCAACCGTGAAGGTGCTGCCCCCGATGAAGACGAGGTCTTCCGGTCCGGCCAGCGCCCGGGCCCGGTCGAGCGCCCGAGGGACGGAAGCGACCGTTTCGCCCCGTAACCCCGCCGCGCGACAGACCTCCGCCAGCCGTTCTGCCGCCAGCGCCCGCGGTAGCGCAGCCTGCGTGAAGAGATAGTGCGCCTCCCGCGGCAACAGCGGCAGAATGTGATCCAGCTCCTTGTCCGCCACGACGCCGAGCACGAAATAGAGTTTTTTATAGACCTGCTTTTTCAGCTGCCCCGCCACAAAGGCCAGCCCCGCCTCGTTATGCCCCGTATCGCAAACGATGGGACACGGATCCTCTCCCGTATCGATCCGCTGCCACCGCCCCGGCACCCGCGCCTCGGCGAGCCCCCGCCGCGCTTCGTTCGTCGTGAGCGGCCTCGGCAGCCGTTCGGTCAGGATATCCAACGCCGCCAGCGCGGTGCAGAGGTTCCGCTGCTGATAGTCTCCCTCCATCCCGAGCTGTACGGTAAACCGGTAGCCGTCCCCCTGATTCTCGACCTCGAACATCCGCCCGTCGTGCCCGTCGCAACGATACCGCTGGTCGGCAAAAAGAATGGGCGAGCCGCTCTCCCGGGCTTTTGCGATGAAGGTCGGCGCGGTCTCCGGCTGAAACTCGCCCACGACGACCGGCACGCCGGGTTTGATAATCCCCGCTTTCTCGCCGGCAATCTCGGGCAGCGTCTCGCCCAGGAACTGCCGGTGGTCGAAGCTGATATTGGTGATGACGCTCACGAGCGGAGTAATGACATTGGTGCAGTCAAGCCGTCCGCCCATCCCGACCTCGACGACGGCGATATCCACCGCTTGGCGGCGGAAAAAGTCGAAGGCCATGGCGGTGGTAATCTCAAAAAACGAGGGTTTCAGCCGTTCGATATGGGGTTTCAGCCGTTCGACGAACTCGACGACCTCCTGTTCGGAGATCATCCGCCCGTCCACCTGCATCCGCTCGCGGAAGTCGCGCAAGTGGGGCGAGGTATAAAGCCCCGTCTTGTATCCCGCCTCCCGCAGCACGGCGGCGAGCATCTGCGAGACAGATCCTTTGCCGTTGGTTCCGGCGACGTGCACGGCGGGATAAGCCTTATACGGGTTCCCGAGCAGTTCATTGAGGGCTTCCGTAGTTTCGAGTCCCTCTTTATAGGCGCGGCTGCCAACGCTCTGGAACATGGGGGCGGCGGCGTACAGATAGGCTATGCTTTCGTCGTAATTCATGGAATTTCTAAGAGAACAGAAAATCTGGTTATGCGATTCATTCGAGCAGGGGGTCGCCGGAGGCAGACGGAGCCGATCGTCTGTGGTAGAGGCGGTCGTTTTTCGAGCATCGAGCGACCCGCCCCGGGCTACCGCGATTCGCACTCGGGCGTACAGGTAAATGTCGGCTACCACGGATTCAGCTATTCGTCGTCGGTGAGCGGCAACAGCGGGGTATACTTGAATTTCAGCGTGACGGATCTTAATCCCAGCGGTACGTACTACCGCGGCTACGGTTTTCAGTTGCGGTGCCTCTCGGAATAAACGGGGAAGAGAGGCACTCAAATACTGGCTAGAACTACCCAAGGGGCAGCCGCTACCCGAAAGCGACCCCAAGCGGCCACATCTACCCTACTTTTGAGTGGAATCCTGCGGTTCGT
>NZ_CAJTUJ010000072.1 GCF_910579375.1 uncultured Rikenella sp. | reverse complement strand
GTCGGGAGTTGTCGTACCTCCCGGGCGTCCGTCCGCACAAAGTTCGGCTACATGGGGCAGCTCCGCCCCATTGTCCATCGGCCCACTCCTTCCCCGTTTATTCCGAGAGGCAACGCAACGGAAAACCGTGGCCACGATAACGCGCATAACCGGATTGGACTACATCTGTCAGGAAACGCAAACGCACACTGTATATCCCTTCAGTCGAGGCAGACCAAAGCGATCCCTCGCTGCCGTCGCCCCACAGCCCACCCGTTTCGTAGCCGCGGAAGCCCGGGGCGCTTCTCTCCCTAAAAAAGACTCCACCGAAACCTTCGTTAACTCCTTTGAGACCGCGCTCCGAACCGCCGGAAACGGAAAAAACGTATCTTTACCGACACAATTCCGGCCGATTCACCCCGGGAGGAGAAAACCTATGGATTTTATCAGTATCACCGTCCTCGACATCATTGACGTGCTGGTCGTCGCCGTGCTTTTCTATCAAGTCTACCGCATGATCCGCGGTACCTCCGTGATGACCATCTTTGCCGGAATCTTCATCGTTTACCTCCTTTGGGTCGTCGTCAAAGCCTTGAACATGACCCTCCTCAGCTCCATTATGGGGCAAGTGATCGGCGTCGGCGTACTCGCCTTGATCATCGTCTTTCAACAAGAGATCCGGCGATATCTCCTGCTGCTCGGGAGCCGCTATGCCAAAGCCAAGAACCGCTTCGTGCGGCGCATCTTCCGGTCGGCCGGCGTCCGGAGCGACCTCCAGTGGACCGAAGAGGTCGCCAAAGCCTGTCGGAATATGGCCGCGACCTATACCGGCGCCTTGATCTGTATCGAGCGGCAGGGCGATCTGGGAGCCTACGCCGCGACCGGAGACACGATCGATGCCCGGATCGACGTGCGGCTGATCGAGAGCATCTTCTTCAAGAACAGCCCGTTGCACGACGGCGCCGTGATTATCCGACAGGGAAGGATTCATGCCGCCCGGTGCATTCTGCCCTCGTCCGACAACCCGCATATTCCGCAGCACTACGGGATGCGGCATCGCGCCGCCATCGGGCTGACCGAACACAGCGACGCCGTCGTGGTGGTGGTTTCCGAAGAACGCGGGAAGATCTCCGTCGCCGAGGGGGGCGAAATCGTCACCGTGGCCGATGCCGAGGCGCTGGTCGAACGGCTCAACCGGATTTTATCGGCTTAGCGACCCGCCGAGCCGAAATTTTCCGTAACTTTGTCCAATCGGGCGCGCGTTTCGTCGCGGGAGAGACGCTCTCGCAGGCGCGTCAGGAGTTGGCTTACCGTAAGTAAATTATTTCAACAATTTCGATAGCAATGGCAAATCAGAAGAAATTCATTACCTGTGACGGGAATTATGCCGCTGCGCACATCGCTTACATGTTCAGCGAAGTGGCGGCGATCTATCCGATCACGCCGAGTTCGACCATGGCGGAGTATGTGGACGAATGGGCGGCCGCAGGGAAGAAAAACATTTTCGGCGAAACCGTCCGCGTGCAGGAGATGCAGTCCGAAGCGGGTGCGGCAGGGGCTGTGCACGGCTCGTTGCAGGCGGGGGCGTTGACCACCACCTATACCGCATCGCAGGGGTTGTTGCTGATGATTCCGAACATGTACAAAATTGCCGGGGAGCTTTTGCCGGCGGTGTTCCATGTCTCGGCCCGGGCATTGGCCGCACAGGCCTTGTCGATCTTCGGCGACCATGCCGACGTGATGAGCGCACGGCAGACCGGGTTTGCCATGCTCGCCAGCGGATCGGTGCAGGAGGTGATGGATCTCTCGGCGGTGTCGCATTTGACCGCAATCAAGGGGCGGGTGCCGTTCATCAACTTCTTCGACGGCTTCCGGACTTCGCACGAAATTCAGAAGATCGAAGAGTTCGATACCGAAGCGCTGAAATCGCTGATCGATATGGACGCTTTGAAAGCCTTCCGCGAACGGGCCTTGAATCCGGAACATCCGGTGACCCGCGGGACGGCACAGAATCCGGACATCTACTTCCAGAGCAGAGAGGCGGCGAATAAATTCTACGACGCCGTGCCGGATATGGTGGCGGATTATATGGCCAAAATCAGCCAGATTACCGGGCGCGAATACCATCCGTTCGACTACTACGGCGATCCGGAGGCGACCCATGTGGTGATCGCTATGGGCAGTGTGACGGAGACCATCAAGGAGGTCATCGACATGCTCCGCGCGAAGGGAGAGAAGGTGGGTTTGGTGTCGGTGCACCTGTACCGGCCGTTCAGCGCCAAGTACTTCCTGCAGGCGGTGCCGAAGACGGCCAAACGGATCTGCGTCCTCGACCGAACCAAGGAACCGGGGGCCAATGGCGATCCGTTGTATCTGGACGTGGTCGAAGTGTTCGCCAACCGCAAGGATATACCGGCCGATCGGAAACCGCTGATTATCGGTGGTCGGTACGGGCTGTCGTCGAAAGACACCACGCCGGCCCAGATGATCGCCGTGTACGAAAATCTGGCCCAGAACGAACCCAAGAACCAGTTTACGGTCGGGATCGTGGACGACGTGACCTTCAAATCGCTGCCGGTGGGTGCGGAAGTGGCGGCAGGGGATGCTTCTACCTATGAAGCCCGGTTCATCGGGCTGGGTTCCGACGGGACGGTGGGGGCGAACAAGAACTCCATCAAGATCATCGGCGGGGCGACGGATAAATACTGTCAGGCATACTTCTCGTACGACTCGAAGAAGTCGGGCGGGTATACCTCTTCGCACTTGCGCTTCGGCGATCGGCCGATTCGGTCGACCTATTTGGTGACCACGCCGAACTTCGTGGCCTGCCACGTGCCGTCGTACCTGGGCAAGTATGACCTGCTCAAGGGTTTGAAAGACGGGGGGACGTTCCTGCTGAATGCCGTGTGGGATGAAGAGACCACCAAGAAACACCTGCCGGACGATATGAAAAAATATCTGGCGGAACATCATATCAACTTCTATATCATCAACGCTACGAAGATCGCGTCGGAACTGGGGCTGGGGTCGCGGACCAATACGATCATGCAGTCCGCCTTCTTCAAGGTTTCGGAGGTGATTCCGTACGACCAGGCGGTGGAAGAGATGAAGAAAGCCATCTACAAATCGTATGGGAAGAAGGGCGAGGATGTGGTGAACAAGAACTACGCTGCGGTCGATGCGGGGGGGAAGAATGTGGTGAAGGTCGAAGTGCCGGCAGAGTGGGCTTCGATTACCGTTACGGCGAAGGCTGCCGACCCGTCGCGTCCGGAATTTATCTCGAAAATTGTCGACCCGATCAATGCTTTGGCGGGGGACGATCTGCCGGTATCGGCATTCACCGGACGGGAAGACGGGACTTGGGAAGCAGGTACGGCGGCATATGAAAAGCGGGGGATTGCAGCTGCTATTCCGGCTTGGAAACCCGAAAACTGTATCCAGTGTAACCAGTGTGCCTATGTTTGTCCTCACGCAGCCATTCGGCCGTTCCTGTTGACGGAAGCCGAGGCGGCGGCTGCGCCGGAAGGGACGCCGTTCATCCAGGGGAACGGGGCGCTCAAAGAGTACAAATTCAAGATTCAGGTTTCGCCGCTCGACTGTACCGGTTGCGGCAACTGTGCCAACGTATGTCCGGCACCGAAAGGCAAGGCGCTGGTGATGGAGCCGATGGAAGCGCTGCTGCCGGCGGAAGAACCGCGCTGGGAGTACTTGCACGGCAAGGTGGGCTACAAGTCTACGGCGGTGGACAAGACCCAGAATGTGAAAAACCTGCAATTCACCCAGCCGCTCTTCGAATTCTCGGGGGCTTGCGCCGGGTGTGGCGAGACGCCGTATATCAAATCGATCACCCAGCTCTTCGGCGAGCGGATGATGGTGGCCAATGCGACGGGTTGTTCGTCGATTTACGGCGGTTCCGCGCCTTCGACGCCGTACTGCCCGGATCAGGTTTCGGGACACGGGCCGGCTTGGGCCAACTCGCTCTTCGAAGACAACGCCGAATTCGGTCTCGGGATGCACATCGGCGTCGAAAAGATGCGCGACCGGCTGAAACAGATTATGACCGACGCGATTGCCAACTGCGCGGATTGCTCGGCAGAACTCAAGGCGGCTATGCAGGCGTGGATCGACGGCAAGGACAGTTCGGCGGCTTCCGTGGAAGCGACCAACAAACTCCTGCCGCTCGTTGAGGCTTGCGGGTGCGACTACTGCCGGCAGATCAAGGAACTGAAGCAGTACCTGATCAAGAAATCGCAGTGGATCTTCGGCGGCGACGGTTGGGCGTACGATATCGGATACGGCGGGTTGGATCACGTGCTGGCTTCGGGCGAGGACGTGAACGTGCTGGTGATCGATACCGAGGTCTACTCCAATACGGGGGGCCAGTCTTCCAAAGCTACGCCGGTCGGGGCGGTGGCCAAGTTCGCTTCGTCCGGTAAACGGATTCGCAAAAAGGACTTGGGCGCGATGGTGATGACCTACGGCTATGTTTATGTGGCTCAGGTCGCTATGGGAGCTAATCACAGCCAGTATTTCCAGGCGCTCAAGGAGGCGGAAGCATTCCCGGGGCCGTCGCTGATTATCGCCTATGCGCCGTGTATCAACCACGGGAACAAGAACGGGATGGGCGTTTCGCAGCTGACCGAGAAACGGGCGGTGGAATGCGGTTACTGGCACCTGTGGCGTTTCAATCCGCTGTTGGAACAGGAAGGGAAAAATCCGTTCACCCTCGATTCCAAAGAACCGGATTGGTCTAAGTTCCAGGAATTTATCCATCAGGAGGTGCGTTACACTTCGCTCTTGAAAGCTTTCCCGCAGGAAGCACAGGAACTTTTTGCGGCTTCGGAAGAGAATGCTAAGTGGCGGTATAACAGCTACAAGCGTTATGCGGCGATGCACTACGACGCGGCTGCGGAGGCGACCGAAGCTGCTGCGGCGGAAGTAGGGGCGGCGAAGTAGGCGTAATCGTATGACGTGCTAAGTCATTGGTAACAATGCTTAGACGGTTGTGTGATTCGAATCTTCTTGAATGCCGGTGCGGCATTTGGGAGTTGTTCGGAAGCACACAGCGAGTTAGTGAAGTAGCAGGGTTTCTTGCCTCAGGCAAGAAACCCTGCTACTTTTTGTGTACTTAGGGGGATGCTCTTGTTGTGATGCGGTCGGGTTAAGATTTGAATCTGACGCGTATTGTTTGGGGTAGGAATGTGTGTTTGAGATTATGCGGTTAGACCCGGCCAAAGCATTCTTTTAGGGATGCACTCAAAACGCAAATAGGGTAACTCCAGCCCTTTGCCCCCGCGAGCACGCGCCTCCGTTTATTCCGAGAGGCAACGCAACAGAAAACCGTAGCCGCGATAGCTCGCATTCGAAGGACTCATGTTCGTCGCATGGAACAACAAACGCCAGGCGTACGTGCTACCGTTGGGCACCGACGCAGACCAGACCGAACCCTCGTCGCCGACGCCACCCGGTACGCCCGAGGCGTGGTTGCGGAAGCCCGGGGCGGGGTACCGCCGGTTGAAATCCCACGAAGCCAAGACAGAAACACAAACCGCCAAAGCCTGAAAAAATCCCCATTCCGAAGCAACTGAAAAATAAATGCTTATCTTTGGCAGTTAAAACGGTTGGCTTCGCCTCCGCTCCTCCGACACGAGGACGACAGCCCGGCGAACCGACCGATTCACTCAAACCACACATATAGATTTTGAAAGCGATGCAGACCAAAAAACGATTCGTGCAAATCCTTTTCATGGCGATCTTTGGCCTCGGGTTGAACCATAGTGCTTCGGCACAGGATTTTTATTGGGGCCCCCGTGTCGGGATGAACGTCAGTTCGATGACCAAAACCACTTATTCCAAAGCCCGGATTCGGGGGAGCTTCGGACTTATGGCCGGCTATAAGATCAACGACCTCATCGGATTGCAGGCCGAAGCCTTGTATTCGCTGCAAGGAAGCAAAGTCGATAACGACCAGCAGGATATCTACTCCTACAACTATGTGAAGATTCCGGTGATGGCCAAAGTTTACCTCATCGGCGGGCTCAATCTTGAGGCCGGAGTGGCTTTCAACTGGCTCGTCAAGGCCCAGCAGAAATGGAACAGCAACTCGCATGACGTGAATGGCAATGTGACCGAAACGACGACCCATACCCGGAGCCTGATGGACGATTGCAAAAGCTTCGACCTGACGATTCCGGTAGGGATCAACTACCAGTTCCGCCGGTGGTTCGATCTCGGAGTGCGGTATGATATTTCCACCATCCGGGTCAGCGAAAACAAGAAAGATCATGCCAAGAGCAGCGTGCTCTCGGTGAATCTCGGTTTGCGCTTCTAACTTCCCCTCTCTCCGGCGATGCCTCGGAGTTCTTTTGTATCCATTTGAAAACCAGTGATAATGAAAAATAGATTTTTGCTTCTCGGCCTCCTTCTGCTGACCTTTGGATGCCGTAATAACGAAAAGGAACGCCTCACCGTTCGCATCGAAGGATTGCAGGAAGACAGCCTGATCTGCGCCTATATGACCCCGGCGACGATTCGCGACCGGCAGCCGATGGTGCAGCGGATGATCGGCGGGCAGAAAAGCGACGACGGGAAGAGCGTCGAATTCCGTGTGACGACGCCGGATGACGAGCAGCTCTATCGCATGATTCTCGCCCCGCGCGGCTATCGCGGCGACGGGCCGAGGCAGACCATTCAACTCTTTCTGCTGCCCGGCGAGAACGACATGCGCGTCGAAGGGAAATACGAACCGGAACATCAGACCATCGACTATACCCTGACCGGATCGCCGGTGCAGGAGGAGTGGCTCGAACGGCAGAAGGTGATCGAACCGCTCGAAATGCAGCTCGGGATGCTCGGCATGACCGCTTCGTTCGTGCAGCCGGGGAGCGGAGTGGCCGACTCGTTGCAGATGCAGATGCAGGTTTTGGCCGATTCCATTTCCAGCCTCAAGACCGACTATATCGCAGAGAATCCGTCGGCCCAGCTTTCGGCCTATTACCTGACGACCATCAGCGATCCGTATCTGGTCGACAGCTTGTATCGCGGGCTCGACGATTTGGTGAAAAACGGCCCCTTCAAAGCGTGGCTTGACCTGCAAAACGAAGAGATCGCCAAGGTTTTTGCCGCCGAAGAGGCCCGCACGGCGATGGCTGGAGGCGGGGTGGCGCCGGACTTCACCTTGCCGGGGTTGGACGGAAAGGATTTCACCCTCTCGTCGCTGTTCAATAAGGAGGGTAGGTATATTGTCCTCGACTTTTGGGGAACCTGGTGCAGTTGGTGTATCAAGGGGATGCCGGAGATGAAGAAAGCCTACGCCGAGCTGGGGAACGGTCGGCAGGTGGAGTTCGTCGGCATCGATTGCGGCGATACGGAGGAGGCTTGGAAAAAGGGAGTTGAAAAACACGGGCTGCCGTGGATCCATGTGCGGGCCGAAGGAGATGACATTCCGGTGCGGTACGGAATCGAGGCTTTCCCGACCAAGATCATTCTGGCGCCGGACGGCAGCACGGTGCGGCGCTTTACGGGCGAGGATCCGGCTTTCTACACCTGTCTCGATTCGTTGGTGCGGGCTGCGCGGTAGGAATTTACACATATCTCTAAATCAGATTCGATGATGCAGTTTACAGCAGAGATGATCGCCGGATTTCTCGGCGGCACGGTCGAAGGCAACGGGCAGGCTGCGGTCGGTTCGGTGGCCAAGATCGAGGAGGCTAAGGCCGGCGACCTGGTTTTTCTTTCTAATCCGAAATACGAGGAGTTCCTCTATCAGACGGGGGCGACGATTGCGATCGTGAATGCCGACCTGATCGTTCGCGAGGCGCTGCCGGAGGGATTGACGCTGGTGCGGGTCGAGAATGCGTATAAAGCGTTCGCTTCGTTGCTCGACCTGTATGTGGCGAACAAACCGAAGAAGACGGGGATTAGTCCGTTGGCCTCCATTCATTCGACCGCGACGGTGGGCGAGGGGGTTTATGTCGGCGAGTATGCCGTGATCGGCGAAGGGGCGGTGGTGAAGGCGGGGGCGCAGATTTGGCCGCAGGTCTATGTGGGCGACGGCGTTCGGGTGGGCGAACGGACGATTCTCTATCCGGGGGTCAAGGTCTACGAGGCTTGCGAGCTCGGTGACGATGTGATTGTGCATGGCGGGACGGTGATCGGCGGCGACGGGTTCGGTTTCGCGCCGACCGACGACGGCTCGTTCCAGAAGATTCCGCAGATCGGTAATGTCGTGATCGAGGATGGGGTGGAGATCGGTTCGAATTGTGCGATCGACCGGGCGACGATGGGTTCCACGCGGATCAAGCGGGGGGCGAAGCTCGACAACCTGATCCAGATCGCGCACAATGTGGTGATCGGCGAAAATACGGTGATGGCGGCTCAGGTGGGTATTGCGGGTTCTACGAAGGTGGGGCGGAATGTGATGATGGGCGGACAGGTGGGGGTTGTCGGGCATATCGCGATTGCGGACGGGGTGAAGATCGGTTCTCAGTCGGGGATTCCGAACAATATTCTGACTCCGGGAGTGACGGTATTCGGTTCTCCGGCCTATCCGGGATTGGAGGGGCATCGTATTCAGGCTTCGGTCAAGCAGTTGCCGGAGCTTCGGAAGCAGGTGGCCGAGCTGTCGCGGCAGCTCAAGGCGCTGGAGGCTCGGTTGGGGGAACGGGCCGAGGAGTAAGTTGGCGGATAACAATTTGTTGAAGCTGTCGATCGCCCCACTTGCCCGCGGCCAGAGATTTGGGCCAAGGCGGCCATAGCGAAACGCAGTTTCGCCCGTCCACGGGACGTGGGGCCCGCGCGGCCCGAGCGCAGTACCCTCAAACTAAACCGCGCGCGACTGCTGGAAAAGGAAATCATTCAAACGCGTGATGCGCGTTTGAATAAGATTTCCGCCAGCGCGCGGACG
>NZ_CAJTUJ010000071.1 GCF_910579375.1 uncultured Rikenella sp. | reverse complement strand
GGCCGAGCGCCAACCGGCAGAATATGTCCTTTAAACGGGCGGGCGCGCCCAAAGGGCGTTTTGCTGCCAGCCTCTACCCGATTCTCTTTTCGCGCGCCTTGCGCGATTCATTCTATTTCGGCTAACCACCGGAAATAGCTGAATCGCTCCTTTTGGCGGGGCGCGCGTTGGTCTGAGGGTACTGCGCTCGGGCCGCGCGGGCACGCCCACAGGACGTTTTACTGCCAGCCTCTACCCCCGTTCTCTGTCCGCGCGCTGGCGGAAATCTTATTCAAATGCAATCCACGCGTTTGAATGATTTCCTTATCCAGCAATCGCGCGCGTCTGGTCACTGCCCCGGATAGAACTGTTCCTTTTGTGAACAAAAGGAACCGAAAAAACTTTAGACGGATGCTAACGCATCCTAAAGCTGCCGGCGGCCCAACTCTCTTTGTCCGCGCGCGGTGGGCAAAGGGCCGTCGCTACCGGAACCAAACGCCCAAAGTATCACCAACCCAACCCGCCACACGAAACAGTACCACAATAAAAAAGTTCTCCCGCCGAACCTTCAAGGTTCGGCGGGAGAACTACAATCATTCCGCTAAACAGGCAATCGCTACAACAACTTATTGAGCTTTTCCGCCAGCGCCGCTTTGGTCGTCGCCCCCACCTGCTTGTCCACCACCTGACCTCCTTTGACGAAAATAATCGTCGGAATGTTCCGAATGGCGAACTGCGCTGCAATCGCGTCATTCGAATCCACATCGCACTTTCCGATGATCGCCTTTCCGGCATATTCCGTCGCCAGCTCCTCCACGATCGGCCCCACCATCCGACACGGCCCGCACCACTCGGCCCAAAAATCGATCACCACCGGCTTATCCGACGCCATCACCTCCTGAAAATTGCCCGAATTGATTTCCAATGCCATAACAAATTGAGTTTTAGTAGTTTTTAATAGTGTAAGAATTCAAAATCCATGCCACAAAAAGCGCACAAATCTAATCAATTTATCCGGTATTTGAAACCGTAATCGTCCAGCAGCTCCGTCACCTTGGCGTTCAGTTCGATCTTGGGCGCACGGGTACGCAACGCCACCCTGACTCCCGTCTCCGGGTCGAAAATATGGAACAACAACGAGACCGGCCCCGCCGCCATAGCCGCCGTGCTCGACAAATCCGTGATGAACCCCGTCGAAAGCTCCTTCACCGGCACCGTCACCACCAGCTCCCGAATGTCGCTCTCCATCACCTCCGCGAGGCTCTTCATGCTCTTGATCACGATCTCCATCTCGCCCTGCCGGAAACGGCTCGGTTGTACCCGCCCCTTGATCAGGATGGAGTTCTGCTCGAAACAGAACGAATGGAACGTCTCCCAATCCTTGCTCCAGAGCGTAAAGGTATAACTCCCGCTGAAATCCTCGACCGTGAACCGTCCGTACGGTTTCCCCGTCTTCGTCGTCAGGTACTGCGCCGAAGTAACCATCCCCGCCACCGAAAAATCCCGATCCCTCAACGCCATCAGATCGCTCAAATCGCTCACCGCATTGGAACAATACTTCTCGATCAGAATCCGGTAGTCGTCCAGCGGATGCGACGAGAGATAGATCCCCACCACCTCTCGTTCCCGCTCCAGCATTTCGAGTTTGCCCCACGTCTCGGCCGACGGAATCTCCGGTTTCTGGACCATCACCCCCGACATCATATCGCCGAAGAGGCTGTTCTGCTTCTGCGCGCGCTCGGCCTGCACCAAACTCCCATACCGAATCAGCGACTCGATAAACGAAGCTCCCTTGCTATCCTGTGCGAAAAACTGGCTCCGGTGGAACGAAGCGATCGAATCCAACGCTCCCGCCAACGCCAGACACTCGATATTCTTTTTATTGACCGTCTGGAGATTGACCCGTTCGACGAAATCGAAAATATCCTTGAAATCCCCATGGGCATTCCGCTCCTCGAGAATCGCCTGAACCGCGTTTTCGCCCAACCCCTTGATCCCTCCCAACCCGAAACGGATATTCTGCTCGCTGTCCACCGAGAAGCGGTGCCGGCTCTTATTGACATCCGGCCCCTTGACCGGCGCTCCCATCCGTTTGCACTCGTCCATAAAGAAGCTGATCTTCTTGATATCCGACAGGTTCCGGCTCAAGAGGGCCGCCATAAACTCGGCCGGATAGTGCGCCTTGAGGTAGGCCGTCTGGTACGACACATAGGCATAACACGTGGAGTGCGACTTGTTGAAGGCATACGACGCGAACGCCTCCCAGTCCGTCCAGATCTTCTCGCACACCGTCCGGTCGTGTCCGTGCGCCACCGCCCCGTCCAGGAAGTCGCCCTTCATCTTGTCCAGCACATCTTTCTTTTTCTTACCCATCGCCTTCCGGAGCGTATCGGCCTGCCCCTTCGTAAACCCGGCCAGCTTCTGCGACAGAAGCATCACCTGTTCCTGATAGACCGTAATCCCGTACGTATCTTCCAGATATTCCGCCATATCCGGCAAGTCGTAGGCAATGGCCTCCCGCCCGTGCTTCCGGGCGATGAAGTTCGGGATGTACTCCATCGGCCCCGGCCGATACAAGGCGTTCATCGCGATCAAGTCCTCGAACCGGTTGGGTTGCAACGCCCGGAGGTGCTTCTTCATCCCCGGCGACTCGAACTGGAACAGTCCGGTAGTCTCCCCGTTGGAATAGAGCTCGAAGGTCTTCTTGTCATTCAGCGGAATCGCGTCGATATCGATGTCGATCCCCTTAGACTCCCGCACGTTCTCCACGGCATCCTTTATAATGGAGAGCGTTTTGAGCCCCAGAAAGTCCATCTTGATGAGCCCGGCATCCTCCACCAAACTCCCCTCGTACTGCACCACAAAGAGCTCCGCATCCTTGGCCGTGGAAATCGGCGCGAATTTTTCGAGGTCGTCCTGCCCGATGATAATGCCGCAGGCATGCACTCCGGTCTGCCGCACCGACCCCTCCAGTTTTTCGGCATAGCGCAGCGTATCCCTCACCAACGGATTCTCCGACTCGCGTTCCGCCGCCAACTCCGGCACCTCCTTGTAAGCCTTTTCGAGCGTCGTCCCCGGCTTTTCCGGCACCATCTTCGACAGCCGGTCGCTCTCCTGCAACGGCAGCTTCTGCACCCGCGCCACATCTTTGATGGAAGACTTCGCTGCCATCGTCCCGAAAGTGATGATATGCGCCACCCGCTTCTGTCCGTACTTCTGCACCACATAGTGCATCACATCCTCGCGCCCGTCTTCGTCGAAGTCGATATCGATATCGGGCAGCGAAATCCGCTCCGGATTAAGGAAACGCTCGAACAGCAAGTCGTATGCGATCGGGTCGATATTGGTGATTTTCAAGCAATAAGCCACCACCGATCCCGCCGCAGAGCCACGCCCCGGCCCCACAGAAACCCCGATTTCCCTCGCCGCCCGGATAAAGTCCCACACGATCAGAAAGTAGCCCGGGAACCCCATCCACTCGATCGTCTTGAGTTCGAAATCGATCCGTTCTCTGATCGCCTCCGTCAATTTATCCCCCGGATACCGCCGTTCCGCCCCCTGCCATACGATATACCGCAGGTACAAATACTGCCGCGCCGTCAAAAGCAGCTCCGCCACCTGTTCGTCGATCGCTCCGATCTCCTGCTCCGAAGCGCAGGCATCGACGCGCGCCTGCATCGCCTGAAGCTCCTCCGGTTTATCCTTATATATCTTTCCGAGCCCCACCGCGATCGACTCCTTGAGCGGCGCCAGCTCCACCACGAAGTCGTCCGGCAAGAGGAAGTTCGGCATGTACGGCTTGTGACTCAGCGAATACTCCTCGATTTTGTCCACAATCTCCTGCGTCGTCGCCAACGCCTCCGGATGGTCCGGAAACAGAGCCGCCATCTCCTCATAACTCTTGAGGTACTCCTGCCCCGTGTACCGCATCCGCTGAGGGTCGTCCAGATCGCGCCCCGTGCTGAGACAGATCAGCCGGTCGTGCGCCTCGGCATCCTCCGCCAGAATGTAGTGGACGTCGTTCGTGGCGATGTATTTGATTCCGTACTTCTCGGCCAGTTTCAACAGCACTTTATTGACCATCACCTGATGGTCGTAGACCTTCTCATCCCGTGTCGGATCGCCGGTTTTGTGGGCCTGCAACTCCAGGTAGTAGTCCTCGCCGAACAACTCCCTGAACCACCGCACCGCCTCATCGGCCCCCGCCATATCTCCCCGCATGATGAGCTGCGGAATTTCGCCCCCCAGACAGGCCGAGCAGCAGATAATCCCCTCGTGGTACTTTTCGAGCAGTTCCTTGTCGATCCGTGGATTGTAGTAGAACCCTTCCGTCCACGCATACGACACTAGTTTGATCAGATTATGGTATCCCTCCAGATTCTTGGCCAGCAGGATGAGGTGATGCCCGCTTCTGTCCTCCTTATCGGTCTTTTCGAACCGGTTCCGCGCAGCCACGTAGACCTCGCATCCGAGAATCGGCTTGATTCCCGCCGCCTTGGCCGCATTGTGAAACTCCTTCACGCCGAACATATTCCCGTGGTCGGTGATGGCCAACGCCCCCATCCCCAACTCTTTGGCCCGGGCGAGCAACTTTTTGATAGCCGCAGCGCCGTCCAGAATGGAATATTGCGTATGTACGTGAAGATGAGTAAATTCCGACATTGAAAGCGATCTTTTTTCTCTTGCGAGGGGTGTTTACAAAGATAACCTTTTCCGCAACGCCACAACCGAGAGGAAAAGAAAAAAATCCGTTTCGGCCGGGGTAAAAAATCCGCTTTTCGCTCAGCGTCACCTCTCTGCGTTTCCTGCGTCCGTTTCGCCCCGGGCTACCGCGACGGAGGTTACAATGGCATTTACGGGTCATTGGGCGGCATCGGCGGCGAGGGCACCACCTGGTCTGCATCCACAAACAGCTCGAATGGTGTACGTTTATATTTCGATGTCATGATCCTCAATTCCAACACCTCGCATCACCGCAGTTACGGTTTTCTGTTGCGTTGCCTCTCGGAATAAATGGGCGCACTGCGTCTTTTAATGGCAGCCTCTACCCTACTTTGGTTTGACCTTGAGCGGACGGATGTTACGCATCCTCAAGCTGCCGACGCCCCAAAATCGCAAGACAGCCTCCACCCCACGCATCACCCAAAGTAGCTGCCACCTCCACAAAAGAAACAGCCCGGAACGACCGAAGTCGCCCCGGGCCGAAAAAGACCCTCTTCCCCAAACTATACCAGCCGCCGCACCAACTCCTCACGATCGCCATACAGATAGTCGATCAACGGAATCTCGATCATCGTATACGCCCCCGGTTTCTGGAGCAGCGACGCCCGCGCCGAACCCACCATAATCTGAGCCGTCAGCGCCGGATTGTTGATACTCATATTGAACTCGAACCGCTGATTCGGCGTACAGCCCGACACCCCCTTGCGCGTCAGGTTCACCCCATGCCCCATGTCCAGTAGCGCATCCACCGACTCCACCTGCATCACATGCGTTTCGTCGTGCACGAAATAGGGATCCGCCTTGATCGCCGCCGCCACCTTCGCAAAATCATGCCCCTCTTCGACCTCGATATAGACCATCCGGCGATGAATCCCCGTTCCCGTCGGAATCGTCATCGACAACGCCGCCTTGACCCCCTCGATCGCCTTGACCGCCACCGTGTGCCCCATGCTCATCCCCGGCCCGAAGTTCGTATAAGTCAGCCCCTTCGGCGCACACACCTCCATCAACGCCCGCACCATCGAATCCGTCCCCGGATCCCACCCCGCCGAGAGCACCGCCACCGACCCGCTGCGCCGGGCCGCCGTGTCCAGCGCCCGCCGCGTCGAGACGATCTCCGTGTGGATATCGAAACTGTCCACCGTATTGATCCCCAACGCCAGCGCCCGTTCGGCATACGCCTGCGCACTGCGGCTCGGCGTACAGAGAATCGCCACCTGTACATCCTTCAGCGCCTCCAGCTCGCTCACCACCGGATACCCCGCCAGCTCGGCCGGCACATTCGACGCATCGCGCCGCACCACGCCCGCCACCTCGAAATCCGGCGCCGTCTGCAACGCATCCAGCACATACCGCCCGATATTTCCGTATCCGACAATGGCCGCTCTTATCTTTTTCATAGTCCTTCGTGATTTAGATTTTCCAAGGTGCAAAGAAAGCGAATCCGCCCCGTTTCTCCATGCTCCGAAGCGCAAAAAAAGTTATCTTTGAGTCGGACAAAACTCCCGACCCATGTCTATGATCTTCAAATTCAGGATGCTCAGCGACGAAGCCGACGACTTCGTCCGCGACTACGAAGTGCCCTACGATATGAACCTGGCCGATTTCCACACCTACGTGCGCGAATCGGTCGGTTACAGCCCGGCCGAAATGGCCTCGATCTTCACCTCGGACGCCGAGTGGGACAAACTGCGCGAATTCACCTCCGTCGATATGGGGTTAGAGGGCGAAGAGGAGGGTTTCGCCGTTCCGCTGCCGATGGAACGCGTCAGCCTGGGCCAGATCGTCCGCGAGAAGTTCGGCCGGCTGATCTATGTATTCGACATCTTCGCCGAGCGGCAATTCTTCATCGAACTGATCGAGAGCAAGTTCGCAGAAGAGGGGGTGGCGTATCCGCGGATAGCGGCCTCCGCGGGCGAACCGCCGGCCCAGCAGCAAAAGAACGATCCCGCCATATTTTCCGAACGGGACGACTTGGCCGACGACCATTCGATTTTCGACGAAGCGATGGACGAATTCGGCGAATTCGAGGGGGACGACACTTATGACGACGAATACGCATACTAATCGTATGGATCATACGAATCGCCTAATCGTCATCCAGGGGCCGACAGGCGTGGGCAAGAGCGCCGCAGGGGTCGTTCTGGGGCGACACTACGGCGCACCCGTCGTTTCGGCCGATTCGCGACAGGTCTATCGGGAGATGGCGATCGGCACCGCCGTCCCTTCGCTGGCGGAACGGGAGGACGTACCGCACTACTTCATTCAAAACAAGAGCATTCACGAGCCTTTTACGGCGGGGGACTACGAGCGGGAAGCCCTGGCCCTGCTCGACAACGAACTTTTTCCGAACACGCCGGACGTCTTGCTGGTGGGCGGTTCGGGACTCTATGTGAACGCCTTGTTGGAAGGGTTCGACGACCTGCCGGAGTCCGACCCGGCTCTGCGGGCGGAACTTACGGCCATGCCGTTGGCCGTGTTGCTGGAGGAGCTGGAACGGAGCGATCCGGCCTATTATGCCGTCGTCGATCGACAGAATCCGCAGCGGGTAATCCGCGCCGTCGAGGTGTGTCGACTCAGCGGACGACCGTACTCGGCCTTACGAAGCGGGGTAGTCAAACAGAGAAATTTCACCCCTATTAAAATAGGGATCGACCTGCCGCGCGAAGAGTTGTACGCCCGCATCGACCGGCGGGTGGAGCAGATGGTTTCGGACGGACTGGTGGCCGAGGCGGAGCGGCTGTACCCCGATCGCCATTTATCCGCCCTGCAAACTGTGGGTTATCGGGAGCTGTTCGACCATTTCGACGGCCGGTGTTCGTTGGCCAAGGCGGTGGAACTGATCCAACGCAATACGCGCCGGTATGCCAAACGGCAACTGACCTGGCTGCGGCGCGATCCGCAGATCCGCTGGTTCGGGCCGACCGACACGGAAGCTATGACAGCGTATATCGATGGGAATCTTTAAGATATGGATTTGGGGCCGTTCGGCCTCCTCGCGCCGGAGC
The DNA here is from genome assembly GCF_910579375.1 of uncultured Rikenella sp. Classification (GTDB taxonomy): domain Bacteria; phylum Bacteroidota; class Bacteroidia; order Bacteroidales; family Rikenellaceae; genus Rikenella. The sequence continues at coordinate 1,203 of NZ_CAJTUJ010000071.1, read as the reverse complement.
TCCCGCCGACCGGTGGCAACGGGAAAAACGGGAGGAACGCCGCTCCACTCGGTTCGGCGTCGATACCTGCTGTTCGGCGAGAGCTACGGCGTCGTACTGCACCGTGAAGCAACCCGAAATTCACTGAAAATCAAAGACAACAATTTCCACCTCTCTCTCCACCCGGCCACACGCGAAAATTTCGAGGAGTTTCTTCAAAACTGGTATCGCCGACAAGCCCGAAAGAGTTTTCAGGCGGCTGTCGACCGCTGGCTGCCGCTGTTCCGGGCCGCGGGGTATGCCATCGCGCCGCCGCGTCTGAAAATCTTCGTCATGCGGCGGGCCTGGGGACGCTGCTACTACACGAAAGGGCTGATCACGCTGAACCTGCATCTGGTCAAGACGCCGCAGGCGTGTATCGACTATATCGTGCTGCACGAGTTGTGCCACTTTGTGGTGAGCAACCACTCGCAGGCCTTTTACCGGCTGGTGGAATCCTTCCTGCCGGGGTGGCGCGAGGCGGATGCGCAGTTGAAGGCTTTCGCCCGCGAACAGCGGATTATCCGATAACCGTTCATTCCTCTTCTTCCGCCGCCCCGGGCTACCGCGCTCGGGGTACAGGTACACTGGACTACATCGGCCACAGCGGATTCAGCCAGTCTTCGTCAGTTAATGGGAATAGCAGCATATTCTTATACTTTTACCCGCAGAACCTCCACACCAGCAATCCGGATGGCCATGCCTTCGGTTTTCAGTTGCGTTGCCTCTCGGAATAAACGCCCCAGGCCCGCAGTGGGCAATGGGCTGGAACTACCCCTATTTACATTTTGAGTTGAATTCATGCGGTTCGAAGAACCGCGCGGGCCGAAGCCGCCCCCCGCGGAGGTCCGCAACTGATGTTGCTTTTGGGCCTCGCAGGCTTCGGCCCGACAAAGCAATACTCTATATTCACGGTCAACCGAAGCGAGGCGGACGCCCGGGAGGTGTCATCCATGGGGTAAAGGCGGCCAGCTTTCGAGTGCCGAGCGGCACCGCCCCGGGCTACCGCCACAACCTGACGGGTAGGCAGGACAATGTGGGTCGAAACAGTTGCTGTTGGTCATCTGGGGTGAGCGGTTCCACGGGTCGTTTCTTATGGTTCGACATGCAGGGGCTGGGAACGAGCGGTACGGCGAATCGTGCTTTCGGTCTTCAGCTGCGTTGCCTCTCGGAATAAACGGACGC
>NZ_CAJTUJ010000070.1 GCF_910579375.1 uncultured Rikenella sp. | reverse complement strand
GGCGGGCGAGGTGGATCGGCAGTTGGTGCGGAGTCTGCGGGCGCAGCGGCATACATCGGGGACTTTGGCGGGGCAGCCGGTCTATACGCCGCTGGTGGCTTATACGATGATGTTGTTCATCTTGTTGTATTTTCCTTGCGTGGCGGCTGTGGCGGCGATCCGAAAGGAGGCGGGCTGGCGTTGGGCGCTCTTTTCGGTGCTCTATACGACGGGGCTGGCGTGGGTGGTTTCGTGCGCGGTCTACCAGATCGGCTCGCGCTTCTTTTAATTCATCGATTTCTCGCACGCTGTTCTTTGTGCCGGATAGAACCGTACCTTTTCTGAAGAAAAGGTACCCAAAAGACTTTTGCAGAGGTCGTCCCGTTGGGACGACCACGGGTTTTCTCCGCCTTGTTCGTTGGGCTGAGATTTTCATGCGCGGCGCGCGTGGGGTTCTTGCCCATTATTAGCGCGCCCGCCGAAAATCCACAGCCCAACCAATCGGTCAGACACGGCCAGAGCATCCCGCAGGGATGAGCTCTGAAGTTTTTCTAGTTCTTTTTGTACACAACCGACGCTGCCTTCGAGCGCAAGGCAAACGCAGTTTGCAAAGTGTCGAGCGGCGAGGAGGAAAACGAGCGCAGCGAAGTGAAAAAGAACAGTACCCTCCTGTAGCCAAAAGCGGGGTACATAAAATCGATAAAATAATAGAAGAGATGACCCAGGAGACGATAGTATGGATTGTGGTCGGAGTGTGCGCCGTGATAGGAGCCGTGTGGGCCGTGCGGAGAGTGCGAGGCAAAGCCACCCGCTGCGGTTGCGGTTGTGCCGGTTGTTCAGCCTCGGTCAAATCCTCGAAAAACAGTTGCGGCCGGCGTACCGACACCGACCGCATATAAAACCGTGGTGCGACCGAACCGCCGCAGCCCTTCTATCGAATTTTCAGCCTTTTGCCTAACGGCAGCGTCGCCTCCCGGTTCAGGTTGTTCAGCGCGCAAAGGTTGGATACCGTCGTGCCGAAACGCCGGGCAATCCCCCACAGCGTATCCCCCGACCGTACTGTATAAGTCGTCGTTGTCGAAGCGGCCGTCGCCGTTTTGCCGGTATGGCTCGATGTGCTGCTGCCTGCCGAGCTCGTGTCCTCCCGATCCGTCGCCTGCGACGGAGCCAGACCGCTCGCCCGGTTCTGCGCCACGATGCGTCCGTTGGCCTGCTTCGTCACCGAGAGCACCCCGTTCTGCAACCGGTGGTTGTGGTAGTCGATCACCAGGGCCGGATTGATGTGCTGTCCCTGTACCCGCACCTCGAAATGGCAATGCTCCGTCGTTGCCCGTCCCGTCCGTCCGATCAGACCGATCGCGTCGCCCGCCCGTACCACATCGCCCACCCGAACCAGATTGCGCGTGTTGTGTGCATAGAGCGTCTCCAAACCATTCTTGTGCCGGATCACCACACAGTTGCCGTATCCGCTGTAGAGCTTCGACATGCGCACCGTTCCGGCGAACGCCGCCCGTACCGTGTCGTTTTTCACCCCTTTGATATCGACCCCCGTGTGCACGCCCCGTCCCCGCGGCCCGTATCCCGACAGGAACCGGCCCCGATAAGGGTAACAGAACCGTTGTTCGTTGAGTACCACGATAAAACGGTTGTTGCCCTTGCCGAACGGATCGTAATACGAGAATTTGACGTGTTCCGTTTCGTTCGGTTGGAACTGGTGCACCGGCGGAGCGGTCGCCGTGACCGTCCCTTCCGCCGCCGCCACCTCCGCTTCGTCTACGACCGTATTTTCCTCCTTCGGCGTGTTGATGAACGTCGGTACCGGTTTGTCCCGCACCGTCGCGTCCGGCATGGTCAGCGCACGCGCCAAAGCCGAAAGCTCCGAATCCTCCGAATTTTGCGCGGCGTCTTGCGGAGCGCTCGTCTGTAAAGCCTGTTCCGTCTGTAAATCTGCGGCATTCTCCTGTGCGGCAGGTTCTTCCGGGGTCGTATGCTGGTCGTCCGTTTCCGTGTCCGTCGTCGGTTGAGCTCGTCGCTGCGTATTCGTCGCCATCATCGCCCGTTGCTGTTCTGCCTTGGCCGCTTCCGCCGCTTTGGCCTGTGCCTGACGTTCGGCCAGCAGGCGCCGGGCCTCCGCCTTGCGCCGTTTGTCCAATGCCCGCTGTTCTTTGGCGGTCAAAGTCGGCGTCACCTCCGACACTTGCGTCACCGATCCCGACACTTGTTGTTGCCGAGGCGGACGAACGGTCGTCTGAGCAGCCGTCGCAGTTTGAACCGGAGTTTGTACGGGTTGCTGCGCCGCAGCTTCGGGAGCGGGTTGCGGGGCTTCCTCCTGCTTAGGTGCCGGCGGCGGAGTCGGTTCCGGCGAAGCCGCCCGGCGGGTGACGAATGAAATATTTTTTATCTGAGCCGCCGACGCTTCGGTGGCTTTCGGAATCCCCAATCCGCCCCGCACCGGCCTCACCGGTTCGTTGTTCTGCTCTGTTGCAGCTCGTTCCTCCTGAGCCCGCAGGCGGGCCTCTTGTCGCAGCTGACTTCGTGTCCGTTTAGGTACGGGTACCGACGGCGTTGCCGACGGTGCCGGCTGGGTCACGTAGCTCCGCGGGGCGATCACTTCGGCCTGCGACCGGGCGAGCGTCCCTTCGTTGTTGCTGCGCGGCCCCCGGGTGTATTCCTGTTTCGGGATACGGCTCGGGGTGGGCGCTTCGCTGCGGGTCTCGGTCATCAGCCGCTCGCTGCGCACGACGGTCGATTGCGAGTAGTTGTCGAACGAGCGTGTCAGGAGTCCGGTGGTCGCCACCGGAGCCAGCTTCGGGGCGCAACCTGCCGTCCCCAGCCATACGGCTCCGATCAGCCAGTATGCCAGCCGAATACCTTTCGAATTTCTATGAGAAAATCTTTCCACGTTGCAAAGATAGTGAAACCCGGGTGTAATCGGTTGTCGGTACTTCGTTTTATCCGTTCTCGACGCGGGCTGTAAAATCCCTATCTTTACGATCCGATGTCCAAAAAATAGACATTTTTGTTTTGCTCTGTTTTTTTTGCAAAATATTTATTTTCAGGCGAGTATGGATAATGGTACACCTGTTGAGAGACTTCGCATCGGGCGGAAATAGAACAAACGCCGGACGACCGGTCGTTTTACGAAACGATGAGCCGAGTGGTGGGGGAGTTGCGAAACGCGGACGCAACCGGATATAGAACTGAGGGGAGACGACCCGGCGGAGACGGCGGAGCGCCTGATAGACCGAATCATTCGAACCGGAGGGGAGGAGTAAACCCGAAAATCGCTAACTTTGTCTTCGTAAATGCCGACAACGGCGGATCGTGAAACGAATAAAACGCACAAACAGTTATGAGTGAATCTATTAAGTGTCTGATTGTCGGCAGCGGGCCGGCGGGCTATACGGCGGCGATCTATGCGGCCCGGGCGAATCTCGCGCCGGTGGTTTACGAGGGGATCGAACCGGGAGGACAGCTGACGACGACGACCGAAATCGAGAATTTTCCGGGCTATCCGGAGGGAATTTCCGGAACGGCGATGATGGAAGACCTCAAGAAACAGGCCGAACGCTTCGGGACGCAGGTGCGGTTCGGGGTGGTGACGAAGCTCGACCTGAGCGCGCGCCCGTTCGCGGTGGAGATCGACGGCGGAACGACGGCGCTGCGGGCCGAAACGGTCATTATCGCGACGGGGGCGTCGGCGAAGTACCTCGGGCTGCCGTCGGAACAGAAGTTCCGGGGGATGGGGGTCTCGGCGTGCGCGACGTGCGACGGGTTTTTCTACCGCAAAAAGGATGTGGCGGTGATCGGCGGGGGAGACACGGCGTGCGAGGAGGCGACTTATCTGGCGTCGCTGTGCCGGCAGGTCTATCTGGTGGTGCGCAAGAATTATCTCCGGGCGTCCAAGGCGATGCAGGAGCGGGTCTTCACGACGCCGAACATCGAGGTGATCTTCGAACACAACATGCGCGAGGTGCTGGGCGACGAGAACGGGGTGACGGGGATGTTGCTGGAGTCGACGGCGGGGGCGGAACGGAGGGTCGCTGTGGACGGTATATTTCTGGCGATCGGCCACCATCCGAATACGGAACTGGTGGCGGGGCAGCTCGAACTGGACGAACAGGGATACATCATCACGCATCAGGGGCAGACGAATGTGGCGGGTGTTTTTGCGGCGGGGGATGTGCAGGATCCGCGCTATCGGCAGGCGATCACGGCGGCGGGGTCGGGCTGTATGGCGGCGCTGGAGTGCGAACGCTTCCTCGCGGAACATACATTGTAATTTTAATCGTTCGTTTCCTGTGTCTACCCGGCTGGAACCGTACCTTTTCTGAAGAAAAGGTACCCAAAAGACTTTCGTGATAGCTACGCTACGCCTTAGGCTCCGCAGTCCTCATTCTTGGTGAGTTTGTCGGGCTGGGTTTTCGGCGAGCGCGCTTAGGGTATTATGCCCATTATTTAGCGCGCTGCGCCGGAAACCACAGCCCAACCCATAAACCGAGATTTGGGCCTCCGGCAGCTTTAGGATGCGAAGCATCCTTGAAAGTTTTTTTGGTTCTTTTTGTTCACAAAAAGAACAGTACCCTCCAGGTAAGGTGCAACTAAACGAATGAATATAAAGAACAGATTAATATGTCGAAATTGATGGACCCGATTGTGGGTCAGTTGATGGGATTGCGTTATAAATCCCATCCATGGCACGGCGTGAATATCGGCGACGAAGCACCCGATAAGGTGACCTGTTTTATCGAGATCGTTTCGACCGACACCGTCAAGTACGAAGTCGATAAGGAATCCGGTTACCTTTTTATCGACCGGCCCCAGAAATATTCCAATACCGTCCCCGCCCTGTATGGATTTCTGCCCCAGAGCTATAGCGGCGAGCTCGTGGCCCAGCTCAGCAACGAAGCCTTGCAGCGTACCGACATTCACGGCGACGGCGACCCGGTGGACGTGTGCGTGCTGACCGAGAAGACCATTACGCACGGCGATATCCTCGTCCACGCCAAGCCGGTGGGCGGCATTCGGATGATCGACCACGACGAGGCCGACGACAAGATTATCGCCGTGTTGAAGCACGATGCCGTTTACGGCAATGTCGACGACGTGTCGCAACTGCCGCCGTTGGTGGTGGAGCGTCTGCGGCACTACTTCCTGACCTATAAGGACTTACCGGGTGCTAAGCGGAACGTCGAGATCACCCACATTTATGGCGCCGACGAGGCCAAAGAGGTGATTCGGCGGTCGATGGAGGACTATCACAACCGTTTCCACAACCTGGAGGCGCTGCTCAAACTGTAGTTGCGGTTCGGGGAAAATATGCGCGCCGGACTCTTCGGGATAAGAAGAGGCCGGCGCGCATATTCTTAATTTAGATACCTAATTGAATCTAAAGAGCTGCGTTAATGTGATTTTTCCATTTACTACTTCCTATGTACTTCCCTTCGGCATTCCAGACCCTGAAATAGCAAATAGCATTCGGTTGAGGAGAACATGGAATTTGTGTTCCTTCAATATCAAGTGTAGAGGACATAGCTTCGATATTCTCTAAAGTTAAGTTCTGTAAGTTTATTCTTTGAGAATTCGTATGAGCTTTTTTGTACAAAAAACAACTACCTCCGGCTATAGTTGTCAGTGTTAAAAACATGAGAATTAACGTGCTTTTCATGGTTGTAGTGTTTTAATTACCTCTAATTTGATTTCTGAAAGTCTCTGTTCCTATGAAGTTGCCATTTGCATCGTAAAACCTTTCGACGCATTTTGCTTTCTTTTGTTCTTTACACGGAATAGTTACATCAATATCTAAGTAAAATTCGGTTACAGCTAAAGCTTCCAAATTTTTTAAAGTCAAATTGTTTGTTGGAATTGAGGACGCTACTTCTTTAAAATAGAAATGACTTGCTAACGCAATTCCAATGATCAATGTACTTGTCGTACATTTAATAATGGTGTTTCTGTTCATAACGATAAAGTTAAGTTTGTTTTAGTTCGGTAATTCGAATCTCACGAGATACCCCTCCAGTGTCTTGTCGTTCAGCGCGAACGCATACAGATAGCGGTCGTCCGGCGATATTGTCGGAAAACAGACCGGCCGATCCAACGAATAGGTTGCCAGTGGTCGTCCGTTCCAATCCATCACGAAAATTTCTCGAACGTAGCCTGCGCCATAGCCGTTCCGCGCGATCGATGCCTCCCGGTCGAGGCGGTCAATCCGCGGGTCTGCACAGTAGATCCTTCTCCCGGTGACACTCAATTGATAACCGTTGTCGTGGTTCGCCGTAAAACGAACCCGGTCGCGCCCCTGCGGTTCATATTCGGGAATCTGGCAGAAAGGCCGCTCGATTTGCTGCGCTTTTCCCTCTTCGAGATCAAACAACAAGACCAATTTCGAATTGGCATTGGAATAGGCGAACCGGTTTTGTGTCGGATGCTTCACGATCGTTCCCATATAAGCCTCGGCCCGCTGTCCATAGGGCATGGAACCGCGGTCGTCCGGATAGGGAATATCCAGCGGTTCCCACGTTTCGCGGCGGGTGTCGTACAGCGAGAAGAGACTGTTGTGCCCGTCGAACGTCTGGGCGATGCAGAGGGTGTCGTCGATCGGCACGAGTTCGTAGGCCGGGATAGGATTCGTTTCGCCGTAACGTTCTTCCGTCCAACTCGATAGGTCGAACAACCGTGCCGCCGAATCCAGCGGGATGCGGATCGAATGTCCCAGCGGATTGTAAGCGACTGTAACGAGTGTTTGGGAGTTCGGAAAATAGAAGGCCTCCGCATCGGTCGCCTCCCACGGGCCGCGCCCCTGTCGTAGAAACGAACCTAGAAACAGCAGAGAGTCGTATTTCGACCAGTAAACCGAGAACAGTGCGTCGTCGGTCGCTCCCTCGAAAATCAGAAGGTCGCCGGCGAACAGGAAATCACCCTCCCCGTAGATCGGCCGGTCCCACGACACGATTTCGGCAGTGAGCCGGTAATTCGTTGTCGTGTCCCACCGTTCTTCGCCCCAGCGCTGCTCGGGGCCGGGCGTGCAACCGAAAAGCAACAAACAAGCTCCAATGGTTAAGAAAAACCGCATAGCTTACAGTGATTTTTACAAAGGAATAAAATAAATATGACATAGAAAGAAATTATGATTTTTTGTTAAAGAGGTTGGTTTGGGGTGATTTTTGGTGATTGGTGTAATCCCTCTTAAAGATATATAGAATTTGTAGTGTGTAATTCATAGAATGGATTTTGGGAATGCGAATTTTATTGTACTTGATAATTGCTATGCTTTTCGTCGAATTATTCTCCCTATATTTGTAGAACTCAAAAACGAACGAAGCGATGAAAAAAGGACATTGGATATTGATTATCGTGCTGGGGGCGATCGTGGTGATAGCGGCCGGTATTTACAGCTGGGTCAAAGGGAATTACAACGGGCTGGTGGAGCGCAGCCAGGAGGTGGCGGCACAGTGGGCCAACGTGGAGAACCAATACCAGCGCCGGGCCGACCTGATTCCGAATCTGGTGGCTACGGTCAAGGGATATGCCACCCACGAAAAGGCGACGCTCGAAGGGGTGATCGATGCGCGGGCCCGGGCTACGCAGGTGCGGATCGACTTCAATGACTTGAACGAGGAGACCTTGGCCAAATATGCGCAGGTGCAGGGTGAGTTGTCTTCGGCGTTGAGCCGGCTGATGGCGGTTTCGGAGGCCTATCCCGACCTCAAGGCGAACCGGAATTTCACCGATTTGCAGACCCAGCTGGAGGGGACGGAGAACCGGATTGCGACCGAACGCAGGCGGTATAACGATGCGGTGCAGGCGTATAACGTTTATGTACAGCAGTTTCCGCGCAATCTGATCGCCGGAATGTTCGGTTTTACGCCGAAAACTTTCTTCGCGGCGGAAGCGGGGGCGGAAAAGGCCCCGAAAGTGGAATTTTAATCGACTCCCCGGAGGATGTGTAGTATGACGGGCGGTCGGATAAAGCGTTGGGGGCTGGCGCTGGCGAGTGTTTTTCTGCTGGCGGCGGGCGGTGTGCGCGGACAGGCGGTTCCGAAACCGATGTCGCCGCCGCGGCTGGTGAATGACTATGCCCACCTCTTTTCGCCGGAGCAGCAGCGCGTGCTGGAGGATAGCCTGGTGGCTTTCGATGCGGCGACTTCGACGCAGATCGCGGTCGTGACGGTCACCGACCTCGACGGTTACCCGGCGGCGGAGTATGCCACGCGGATTCTGGAACAGTGGGGTGTCGGCTCCCGCGAGCACGACAACGGGGTGGTGCTGTTGGTCAAACCGCGGAACCGGTACGGGCGAGGCGAGATGTTTATTGCGGTGGGGTACGGACTGGAGGGGGCGTTGCCGGATATCACGGCGGGGCGGATTATCGATGACGAGATGATTCCGTATTTGCAGTTCGATCCGCCGAATTATTACGCTGCGGTGGCGGCGGGTACGGCGGCGATTCGGGCGGCGGTGCGCGGAGAATACACGGCACGGCAGGTGGAACGGGAGCCGGGGTTTTGGGACGGGGCGACGTGGATACTGACGGCGGGGGTGGTGTTTTGGATCGTGATTCTGCTGATCCGTTCCTATAAAAAAGGAGGGTCGGATGATGACGATTCGAATACAGGAGGACGGGGTGGAAATGGTGGCCGGCGAGTTTATCGGGGCAGGCCGATGATGTTTCCTCCGATCTTTGGCCGTGGCTTCGGTGGGGGATCGGGAGGCTTCGGCGGTTTCGGGGGCGGACGAACGGGCGGCGGCGGTGCCGGGCGCTCGTTTTAATCGTTCGATTATCTGTGTCTACCCGCATGGAACTGTCGCTTTCTTGAAAGAAAGCGACGCAAAGAACTTTTGCAGAGGTCGTCCCTGTGGGCCGACCACGGGTTTTCTCCGCCTTGTTCGTTAGGCTGTGGTTTTCCGGCGCGGGCGCATTGGGGTAATACTCGCATTATAGCGCCCCGCCGAG
>NZ_CAJTUJ010000069.1 GCF_910579375.1 uncultured Rikenella sp. | reverse complement strand
TGGGCTTTGCTTTTGGTCGTACCTCTGCGGCTCTACGAGCCGCCGGGTCTGCGGCGGGGCATCCTCGATGCCCGGGCTGGACGCCGCTGCCTGAACCCGACAGAATTGGTCGGTGCTGGTGCCGGAATTGTTGCGACCTTTAGGTCGCTGTCCTCGGCGAGAGCGACGCAATAGCGGCGCGAGGGGGGCGCGCCGAGGACGAATGCCACAGAAAGGGGCGGTGAATGGATGCGGTGCTTCTGCAACCCGTTGGGTCGCCGGGCCTGCGACGGGGCATCTTTGATGCCCGGGCCGGACGTCGCAGCCCGAACCCGAAAGAATGGGGCGAGGTTGGTGGCCGGGCTTAAGGTTTTACTCTTGCGACCCTTTGGGGTCACGGGCCTTGCCGCTCGGGGAGGATGGGCGATAGGCTGAACCCGAAAACTTTGGGATGAGTTCTTGGTAGTGTTTTGGGGCGAGTTTCTGCGACCCTTTAGGGTCGCGCGGGCCGGACGCCTCCTCACGGTAGGCACGCAACACGTCGCTTGCGCGTCGAGAGTTGCGGTACTTCCCGGGCGTTCGACCGTAAAGTCAAATGTAAAGTAGGGTAGAAGCACCTAATTAGGGTAGCTCCGGCCCATTGCCTACCGCGTGTCTCTCGTTCCCGTTTATTCCGAGAGGCAGCGCAACTGAAAACCGTAACCGCGATAGCTTGTACTGCTGGGACCGAGGCCGTGCAAACTGAAATTCAAGTCCAGGCCGTTGACTCCATTTGGGATGGAAGACCAACTGAACCCGCTGCCGCCGACGTACATAAGATTGCCTAATTGCCTTTCGTTACCTGCGTCGCGGTAGCCCGGGGCGGGCTGCGTGACTCGTAAAATCTGAATGGAAAAGTCGTGTTCAAGCCCGGGTTCTAAGTCCCAATCGGTTCCGTCGAAAGCTCTCAGTCCCGTTTATTCCGAGAGGCAACGCAACTGAAGACCATGGCCACGGTTGTTCGCATTGTTGGAAAGGAGCCATGTTGCATCCCATCCCAAATACATGCCCTTGGATCCATTCACGGATGATGAGTAACTGTAACCGCCGTTGCCGATGCCGTATAGCGTGCCTGTACTGTTGCTGCGGTAGCCCGGGGCGCGTTCATAGGGCGTTTTAATGGCCGCCTTTACTCTAAATGCCTCTACCCCAAACAATCGGGCTACCTTGGTTCCATTTGGGGTAGCCCCGGTCGGTAAACGACGCTGTGCGTCCATTTATTCCGAGAGGCAACGCAACTGGAAACCGTAGCCGCGATAATTCGCACTGTTGTTGTAGAGACGTTTCGAATCGAACAGTAAATCGAAGCCGGAAATGCTGTTGTTTGCGCCCGAAGCCCAACTATAACCGCTAAATCCGTTGCTGTACATATTCCCATCGGCTCTTTCGCGGCAGCCCGGGGCGGGGCTTTCGGACACTCCGACAAGACTGCCATTCACTCAAATGAACAGTGTCGATTACGAAGCATAACGACCGAGAAGGCATTATTGGGCCGGGGTATCCAACGGGATTTCCGGATCGTCGGAGGAATTCCGGGGAATCAATCGGTATTCGATATAATAGATTCGAATCAACAGCAGGAAACCGGAGATCAGCAGCGGCCCGAAAATAATCCCCCAGAAGCCGAACAAAGGAATCCCTACGATGACTCCGAACACTACGATCAAAGGATGCGTATCGGCCGCCCGTTTCATCAGGAAAATCCGACAGACATTATCGACATTGGCCACGATGAGCACAGCTCCCGCCAACAGGAAAATGCCGGGCCAGACGGCTCCCGTGGCGAGCAGATAAATGCCCAGAGGAACTGTAACCAAGGCCGTTCCCACCATCGGAACCAGTCCGCACACGGCGGTCAGAAAGGCCCAAAACAGGGCGCTGGGGATGCCGGTGGCCCAATAAAGCAGACCGGCGGTCGCCATCTGGGCCAACAGGATGACCGGAATGCCGATAGCATTGCTGAAAATCATGTTTTTCGCTTCGCGCCGCAACAACAACTGACCCTGACCGCTGAAAGGCAGGTAGCGAACCAGAGCCGCCTCCATCCGACGACCGGCGCTCAGCATGAAGTAGAGAATCACGACCGTCATCAGGATGTTGGCCGTGAAGCTGTAGGTCGTATTGATCAGCATCGAGGCGAAGCGCTTGATGAAGACTTCGGACTCGGCAAGCCACCGGCCGGAGATAACTCGGTAGCCGATTCGGTCGTTGATCTGTTCGATCAATTGGTTGATGCCGGCTAAGATGCGGGCCGTTTTCAGGTCGGGAATCTCGGTGGCGATTACTTCGAAAATCAGGTAACCGATGCTCAGGAGCAGAATGCAGGTGATGGTCACCAGGGTGGCCGATGCGATCCACGGACGCCACCGGCGCTCGTCGGTCAGCCGGAAAAGAGCCTGGCGCAGGACTGCATACAGGGTGACGGCGCCCAGGAATGCGCCTGTGAAGAAGCTTAGCTGGTGGAAAATAATGATGCCGAGGGCGATCAGGAGGCCCAGAAAAAGCAGCCGGCGGAAAAGTGCGTTCTGGCGGGTGAGCATGTCGGACATGGCGGGACGTGGGGATTGGGACGCGGCCGATCGGTTACGGGAGCAGCAGCGAGGGGTTGTTCAAATCGTGGTGGCGAGGGTCGCAGGGCTGGAGCGGGTAGAGCAGGATGTGGCTGTTCGACGGCGCGTATTTGCTCAGGTAGTCCGGAACGGCTGTCATGCTCTTGTGATAGGAGGGGCCGCCTTTCCGGCTCAGCACCGCCAGCAGGATGTCGTTGGCGCGCACGTCGCGGAATAGAATCAGAAAATCGTTCCAGTCGTTGAATTCGTGGAATTCCGCTTCGATCGGATGTCTGGTGTGGATCGAACGGATGTGGGACAGGGTATGGAGGGGGGCGTAGAAAACGACTTTCGTGTGGGTGTTGCGGCTCATGTTCCATACCCGGCGCATCCAAAGGGCGAAGCCCAGTTCGTTCTCGGCCCGGTCGGGGACGAAAACCAGCAGGCGGCCGGCGGTCGAAAGCGGTTGGACGGGTTTGTAGATCAGGGTGGTAATGTGATTCTGGGTCAGGACGTTGTCGATCGTGGCGCTGGGGAACGGAACGGGCGGCTCGCCCTCCCGTTCGGGGCGCAGGCCGAGGATCAGGTCGGTGATCTTCTGCTCGTGGAGGGTGCTGACGATGGCGTTCGCGATGTCCGAATCGTAGCGCAGCAGCTCCTGCATCTCGTTGTCGGTGGCTGCCGCGGTCATGACGGCCCGTTCGAGCACGCGCCGGCCCTGCCGGTCGGCATCGTCTCCGGTTGTCGCGGCGTTCGGGACGACATGCAGGGCGTACAGGCCGTTCCGGTTGCTCTTCGATTTGATCGTCACGCTCAGCTGTACCAGCTCTTCGGCTGTGGCAGGGTAGCCCACCGGTATCAGGATGCGTTCCGCGGGCTGGTTCTTCTCTGCCTCCGGAGAGCTCTCCGAAGCGGTCGAGAGGGCGATGTTGCGGGCGCCGCGCTGGGTGGCGAACGAGGCGATGGTGCACGTAATTAGGATCATCAGAATCGTGCCGTTCAGCACGCTGTCGTTCAGCAGGCGGATCGGCTCGCCCGTCTCGGTGTGGCCGGTGACGATGCCGTAGCCGACCATTACGGCGGCCAGTGTGGCGGCGGCTTGGGCGTTGCTCAGCCCGAAGATCAGGCGGCGCTGGTCGGCGGTGTAACGGAAACTTTTCTGGGTGGCCAGGGCGGCCAGAAATTTGGCCAGGGTCGCCACGACGGTCATCACGATGGCCACTTTGATCGTCTCGAAGTCTTTGAAAAAGGCGCGGTAGTCGATCAGCATCCCCACGCCGATCAGGAAGAAGGGAATGAAGAGGGCGTTGCCGACGAATTCGATCCGGTTCATCAGCGGCGAGGTGCGCGGAATCAACCGGTTCATCGCCAGACCGGCCAGAAAGGCGCCGATGATCGGCTCGATGCCGGCGGTTTCGGCCAGAAAGGCCCCCAGAAAGACGACGACCAGTACGAAGATGTATTGCGAGACGTTGTCGTGGAACCGCTTGAAAAACCACCGTCCCAGCAACGGAAAGAGGATGAGCACGATAGCGCCGAAGAGGGTCAGCGAGAGGCCCAGACGGATCCAGAATCCGTTGTCGACCGAACCGGCCGAGAGGCCGACGATGATGGTCAGCACGAGGAGGGCCAGGGTGTCGGTAATCATCGTGCCGCCGACGGTGATGGTCACGGCCTGGTTTTTCGTGATGCCCAGTTTGCTGACGATCGGGTAGGTGATCAGGGTGTGGGAGGCGAACATGCTGGCCAGCAGGATCGAGGTCAGGAGGTTGAAGTTCAGCAGGTAGATGCTGGCCAGAATGCCCAGAACCATCGGGATACAGAAGGTGAAGAGGCCGAAAATCAGGCTCCGGCCGCTGTTTTTCTTGAAGTCCGCGATGTCGATTTCCAGCCCGGCGAGGAACATGATATAAAGGAGTCCGATCGTGCCGGTGAGCACGATGCTGCTGTCGCGCTCCATGAGGTTGAACCCGAACGGCCCGATGACGGCGCCGGCGATGATCAGACCCAACAGGTGGGGAATGCGGATTTTGTTGAGCAGCAGCGGGGCGAAGAGGATGATAATCAGGATGAGCAGGAATTTCAGTACCGGGTTGGTGAACGGCAGTGTGAAGTCTATGAACATCAGGGGCAGCATAATGCGGTTCGGAGTTTGGTGAGGAATCGTTATTTTTGTCTGACGAAATGAAGGTACAAAAATGAGGCCATTACTCTTATATTATCCGAAGTGCGACACTTGTCGCCGGGCGGTCAGGTGGTTGGCGGAGCAGGGGGTGGAGGCGGAGTTGCGGGACATAGCGACGTCTCGGCCCTCCGAAGAGGAGCTTCGACGGTGGGTGGCGATGAGCGCGTTGCCGGTGCGGAAGTTTTTCAATACCAGTGGATTGCGCTATAAGGCTTTGGGGCTGAAAGAGAAGTTGGGCGGCATGTCGGACGAGGAGATGATTCGTTTGCTGGCTACGGACGGGATGTTGGTGAAGCGGCCTTTGCTGGTGGTGGGGGCGTGTGTGCGGGTCGGATTTCGGCCCGGGGAGTGGAGCGAAGTTTTGCATGCTTTTTGATTGACGGCAGGGTGTATCACCAAACCTACGAAAAATTATGAAAACGAAAGGAAATCCGTGGCTGGGCTTTTTGCTGAGCGAGCGGTATGTCGATTTGGCTCTGTTGCTGTTGCGTTTGTTCGCCGGCGGCCTCCTGTTTGTGCACGGGGTGGCGAAGTTGGAGCATTACGCCGCTTTGCGGAATGGTTTTCCCGATCCGATCGGGTGGGGCGGAGCCGTTTCGCTCGTGATGATTATTTTGGTCGAAATCGGATGTTCGCTCTTGGTTGTCAGCGGGTTATTGACTCGTTTCGCTCTGATTCCGATGATTTTCTCGATGATTATGGCGATGACCACCCACGGCGGGACGGGGTTGGGGAGCGTCGAGTTGCCGTTGTTGTATGTCGGGATGTTCGTCGTGTTGTTTGTGAGCGGGCCCGGGCGTTACTCCATCGATCGGCTGATCGGAAAAGTGTTGCGGCGGCCCGAAGCATAAAATTCGGACATACTCGTTAGTCTGTCGAACGCCTCGTTTTCTTGCTGAAAACGAGGCGTTTTCGTTATTTTTTCAATACTGACCGCCTGGTAGAAAAATAGTTGTCGAATAATATTTGTCACCGTTTCCGCGTTATCGACATGACTGTTTTGAGGGTGGCGAGAGCCCGAAACAGGCCGGCTGTTTCGCGATTGCGGCATTTATGTCAGAAATTCGGAAAATTCATTATTAGGCCCTGATTGGTGTGTTTAAGACGGTTTTTGTTTGGTGGTTGAAAATATTGTTTTTACATTTGTGACATAATTAGTGCCCGAAAAGGCGGTTTTTCGGCGGATTTTCGTCGATAACGTTTTGTCGGATAATTTGTTAGGAGAATAATCGTAGATGATACGTAACATGAAAAAGTATGGATGGATGACGGCCGCCCTGTTGTTGGCAGTGGTCGGTTGTCAGCGGAGAGAGATGATGTATCTGGGCGACGACGTTGTCCCGATACATTTCTCCATCGCCTATCAGGATGCGGAGGTGTCTGCCAAGGCGGGCAGCTCTTCGCAGGCGCTTCAGACTCGGGCGCGTGTCAATTTGGACAAGGGTACTACGGTACGCGTGTTTGCGTATAAGCGTAACGCGAATAATTCGGGCGGTGCTGATCCGCGATATGACGATTTCGTTGCGCAGTGTACCTATGTAGCCGATGGGAATGGCGGGCTGACGCCGTGTGCGGTGAAAGCCGACGGGACGGTGGATCCGACCGGGACGGTGCCGGATGCCATTAGCCTGAACAACGGCACGTATGACTTTTACGCATACTCGCCGGCCTTGCCTGTTTCGAACGGGAGTAATAATAATCCTTATGTCGTCAATGGGATTACCCACGGGATGGACGTGCTCAATGATTCATTGTTGAATCGGGCTGTCAGCAAGTCGGCTTCCACTGTTGCATTGGTGTTCGAACACAAGTGTTCCAAAATCACCTTTAACGTCAAGCAGCCGGACGGTGCTGATGTCACGAAATTGAAAGTCGACAGCATTGTGTTGCGGCGGATGAACCCGCCTACGAACGTTGCCGGTTGGTGGATGAATACGGACTTGACCTCGGGGAGCGGGTACGACAATGACACCTGCCTCATGAAAACGTTCGGCGACTTGAACGATAATTCGGATCCGTCCAAACCGAAATTGATCGGACGGACAGGTTTCGGGATCGTTTTGCCGAAACTGGATGACGCCTCGACGATACCGGCGAACATTTATTTGACTTTGGGTGACAGTGCTTATCTCTTCAAGACCAAATTCCCTGCGATGGAGTATAAGAAAGGGAAACACTACACCTATAATATGAACTTCAAGCAGACCGAAGTCGAATTCACCTTGGACGTGGTGGCGTGGAACAAAGTTTCTGTGGATGGTGAATTGGGTGAAGACGGTAACGTGGGCGGTGTATTGGTCGGATCGTGGTTCCAGCGTTACAACACCTCGACCGAGATGGGTGACGATAACGCCGCCGGAGATATCGGAGGATGGAAACCGGTTAATCCGGACTGGACGATCGGTAATGCGACGGGCTCGAAACCCGGTGGTGATGTGGGTAACTGGGGCGACGTGGATGTTGACCAGCGACCGGGCGGCAATGGTAGCGGTTCGAATCCCGGCGGCGGTGTCGGCGGTTGGGGCGACGTGAACGACAATCAACCCGGGCTTGGACAGTAATACCCGAACAACATAAAAAAACAAAAACAAACAAAACATACATTAACCAACCATGAAAAAATTAATGATTTTCGCGATATCGGCGGCAGCACTTGGCGTCATGTCGTGCCAGAAATCAGAGATTTATCGGCCGGAGGAAGGCGCATTGGGGAAACCCAATGAGACCCCCGTTCAGGTAAGTTTGGCCACCGAGTCCCTTCGGACGCCGGTTGCGGCCGAAACTGTCGGTACCAAAACGAACGCTTCGGGTGATGAAGCCATCTCGATCTCTTTCGGTGGCGAAGACGTTGAAGTCGTCGACACCAAAGTATCGGCCGACCTGCCGAAAGCGCAGGACTCTAAGATCACCGACATCTGGGCTATTCAGTATGATGCTAACGGTAACTTGCTCGGTACCCCGTATTATACTGAAGTGACCGACGCAGGGACTGCTGGCTCGGGAACCACCGACTGGTCGTATGACCTCTCAGTGAACCTGACCACCGCACCGGCTGGTGGGAAAGTCTTCTTTGTGGCCAATACCCACTCGCCGTCGACCTTCACCACTGCTAATGCAGCTACCGTAGCGGACTTGTTGAAACTGACTAAACACGTCGGCGGTGCAAGCAGCGAATGGCAGTTCAACGCCACCTCGACCATTCCGATGATCGGCGTTTACAACGGCCCGGTGAACGGTACCACCAAAATTACCGGCGTGAAATTGACCCGTCTCTTTGCCAAGATCATCTTGAAATACAAAGTGACCGGCGCCAATATCGAGATCAACAACGTGGCATTGAAGAACGTGCCGACCACCTATACTTACGACACCTTGGCACCGCGTTCGGCTACTACCGTTTTCCCGACCAAGGTGACTACTTCTGGGAGTGAAAGCCACAAAGACTATCCGGCTGTAGGGAAGACCGCCTTGGATGCTTTGACCGCAGACGCCGACGGCTTCAAAACCCTCGTTTGGTACATGCCCGAAAACTACCGGGGTCAGAATCCCGGTGTGACCACTGACGCAGACCGTATTCTTACTGCAACTGACGGGATGGGGACTTACGTGAACCTCTCCGGTTACCTGAAATCTCCGGCAGAATGTGCCTTGCTGAACTACACCGTGATGCTCGGGAATCCTGGTGCTGACCGCGGTAACTTTAACGTGGAACGCAACTCGGTTTATACCGTCAAAGTGACCATCGTAGGCCACAATACTGCCGACCACCGGATTACCAAGGAAACTTTCGACCGCAGCAACTGTGGGATCATTGCGCCGAACTCGGGTGAAAATGGCCAGCACACGTTCGATATCCGGAAGTTGACCGAAGGGTGGAAAACTTCTATGCCTACCTTGGGTGCTTCCGCAGCTCTGCGTGCTGAAGTACTCTGGCAGGATCGTCAGAACGTGTTGACAAATGCAGATATCAGTTTGGACAAAGAGAATGGGTTGTTAACCGTAAAATCCACCCACAATGTATCGGGTAATGCTGTTGTTGCTTTGTATGACAATGCAACTTCTGGCGGGAGCATTCTTTGGAGTTGGCATATTTGGGTAACCTCTTATAACCCCAACCCGACCTTGGGTACTGATGGCCATCCCTATCCGGCAGGTCAGAATGTAGCCTTTAACACGACGGGTGGGAAAGTGCATCGTTATGGAACCAAATTCCAGCAGACTAATGGTGATAAAGTCATCATGGACCGGAACCTCGGGGCTGTTAATACCTATTATGCAGCTCCTGCGCCTTCTGAGACTGCATTGAATCTGCAGAATACTTTCGGGATGTTTTATCAGTGGGGTCGTAAAGATCCGTTGCCTTATGTAGATGCGTCAACTATTAATGCGTCGAATGCTACGGGTACGACTATTAAGATTTATGGTAATACCGGTACTAACGAGCTGGCTGAGGCAACTGGGCCTAATTTGAACGCTGCTGGTTATAAGAGGTTTGACATCAATGGTGGTACAGTGACGATTGCAGCTGACAAGTGGAGTAAGAACAGTACTTTGGCTTATTCTGTAAAGAATCCGTTGACGTTTATTTACAATGCACAGACCCCGTATGACTGGTATGCGAAAGACGCAGATAATCAGAACAATGACCTCTGGGGTGACGGTTCAGTAAAGAGCCCGTACGACCCGTGTCCTAAAGGTTGGCGGGTAGCCCCGAACGGGACTTGGTCTGACTTTACGCGGGACGCGGAAGTGCCTTTGAACGGGACTTTCCCGTACTATTCGGACGGCGTAGCGGGTGAAAAATATGGTGCAGGGAACTACAAAGCCACCAACGGTCGT
>NZ_CAJTUJ010000068.1 GCF_910579375.1 uncultured Rikenella sp. | reverse complement strand
TTTCCGGCGTGGGCGCATTGGGGTAATACTCGCATTATATGCGCCCCGCCGAGAAAACCCAGCTCAACAGACTCGCGAAAAATGAGGACTGCGGAGCCTAAGGAGTAGCGTAGCTATCATGAAAGTTCTTTGGGTACCTTTCTTTCAAGAAAGGTACGGTTCCATGCGGGTAGATACGGATCAATTGAACGGTTATTCTTTTGTCCAGATGCGCGTGTTCATGTTGAGCTCTTCGACCAGCCCCGTCAGTTCGCGCACCGCCAGGATGTCGCGCCGAATACATTCCGACATCGGTCGCCAGAGCCCCGCCTCGTAGTGGTTGCGGGAACAGTCGCGCGCCACCATGATGCACGAACCCGTGAAACTGATCCGCAGGCAGCGCGGGTAACGCTTCGCCAGCTTCATGATGCGCTCCATCAGCCCCGGCGTGAGGATATACCGGGCCTCGATCTGATCCGTCGAGCAGACCAGAAAACGGCGCATCAGCTCCGGGTTCTCCAACGTCACCCGTTGTTTTCCCGCCAGCCATTTCGCCCCCCAGAAGTTAGGTACGAGCGTCGTCTGTCCGGCGAAATCCTTGTTGAAGTCGGCTACGAAGAAGAAACCCCGGAAAATTTTCACCCACGTCGTCCGCGTCCCGCGCGAGGTATGTACGGTGCGCTCCTCCATCGCCTTCACCTCCGCAAAACGGAACTCCGTCTTGCCGATCCGTCCCTCGATCAGGTCTTCCGTCGTATAGCGGTCCGGCCGGGTCGGAAACAGATTGCTCTCGATGAACACCTCTTCGTCGATGCCGTCGTTCGCGTCGTACTCTCCCTCGTCGCAGAAGTGACGGACGAGTTGCGGTACGATCTTTCCTTTATAGTATTGCGATAATTGGCGGGACAACTGGATCGAGACGATCGCCAGCAACACGACCGAAGCGACCAGCAGCCCCCAGCCCCAGACGCTGCCGCCCACGACTGCGCCGAGCAGCGTCCCTCCCGCACAAACCGCTGCCCAGATCCGCCACTGTCGGCGATAGTGGGCCTGCAACTGCGGGAATTCGCCGCTGTGTACGGCTATCGTTTCGTCGGCCGGAGAGGTTGCGACCTGTTCCATCAGTTATCTCCGAACAGGGATTTGAGGTTCGGCGTCTGTCGCTCCTCTTCCGGTGTTTCGAGCACCTTTTCCGGCTGGAAATGTCCCATGCCCGCGATGATCGACGCCGGAAAGACCTGAATCGAGTCGTTGTAGTCCGTCACCGCCGCGTTGTAGGTGCGCCGCGCCGCCGAGAGCTGCTCTTCCAGCTCGTTGAGCGTGCGTTGCAGGTGCATGAAGTTGTCCGACGCCCGGAGCTCCGGATACCGTTCGGCCACGGCGTAGAAGTTCCGCAGGCCGACCCCGAAACCCGAGTCGAATTGCTGCTTTTCCTGTGCCGACAACTCGTCGTAGCTCTGTTTCCCGCCGCGCAGGGCTGTTACCGACGAGAAGACCTCCGCTTCGTGCGCCGCGTAGCGTTTGACTGTCTCCACTAAGTTGGGCAGCAGGTCGAACCGCTGTTTGAGCACGGCCTCGATTGCTCCGCCGGCGTTTTTGATCGCGTTGCGTCGCCGCACGAACCCGTTGTGGGTCGAGATCGGGACGATGATGAAAAGCAACAGACAGGCGGCCAGAATGATCCAAGGCATGGTTTTGCGATGTGTGTGGTTATTTCAAAAACAGGAGTTCCCGGTATTTCGGCAGTGTCCACATCTCGTTGTCGACGATGAGTTCGAGTTTGTCGATGTAGTAGCGGATCGACTCCATGAGCGGCACCACCTTGTCGTGGTATTCGATCGCCTTGGCCCGTTCGTCGGCGATGCGGTTGGCCACTTTCCGCGCTTCGACCATCTCTTCGACCTGCCGCTGCACCTCTTTCATGTGTTCGGCCAGTTTGACGATCAGCAGGCGATCCTGTTCGGCCAGCTGTTTCGCCTCGTCGGCCGGGAAGATCTCGCCGAATTTGGCCACCTTGTCGAGCAGCATGCTCTGGTAGCGCGACGCCACCGGCAGGATGTGGTTCATCGCCAGGTCGCCCAGCACCCGTGCCTCAATCTGTATCTTTTTGGTGTAAGTCTCCCATTCGACCTCCGTCCGTGCTTCGAGCTCGACCTTCGAGAGGACGCCCATTGAGGTGAAGAGTTCGATCGACTCCTGGGTGAGGAACCGGTCGAAGATCAGCGGCGCGCTGGTCTCCGTGTCGAGCCCTCGTTTCCGGGCCTCCTGTTTCCAGGCGTCGCTGTACCCGTTGCCGTCGAACCGCACCGGTTTGCATTCGCGGATGTAGTCCCGCAGGACAGTGAAAATGGCCTTTTCGATCGGCATCCCCGTGGCCGAGAGTTCGTCGATCTGTCGGCGGAAGAGCTTCAGTTGTGCCGCCACCGCCGTGTTGAGCACCGTCAGCGCTCCGCCGCAGTTAGCCGATGAGCCCACCGCGCGGAACTCGAACCGGTTCCCCGTGAAGGCGAACGGCGATGTCCGGTTGCGGTCGGTGTTGTCCAGCAGGAGCTCCGGAATGGAGGTCACCCCGAGCCGGAATCCCGCCTTCTCGTCCACCGCGATCGCCTCTTCGGACGACGAGTTCTCGATCTTGTCGAGCACTTCGCTGAGCTGCCGCCCGAGGAAGACCGAGATAATCGCCGGCGGCGCCTCGTTGGCTCCCAGCCGGTGTGCGTTGGTCGCGCTCATGATCGACGCCTTGAGCAGGCCGTTGTATTTGTAGACGGCCATGATCGTATTGACCAGGAAGGTGACGAAGAGGAGGTTGTCCTTCGGCGTCTTGCCCGGCGAGAAGAGGTTTACGCCGGTGTCCGTCCCGAGCGACCAGTTGTTGTGTTTGCCCGATCCGTTGATCCCTTTGAACGGCTTCTCGTGCAGCAGGCAGCGGAAACAGTGCCGTCTCGCTATGCGATGGATGACGCTCATCAACAGCAGGTTGTGGTCGTTCGCCAGGTTGGTCTCCTCATAGATCGGAGCCAGTTCGAACTGGTTCGGAGCCACCTCGTTGTGCCGGGTCTTGACCGGGATGCCGAGCTTGAGCAGCTCGACGTCCAGATCGCGCATGAATGCCGCCACCCGGGTCGGAATCGCTCCGAAATAGTGATCCTCCAGCTGCTGGTTCTTCGCGCTCTCGTGCCCCATTAGTGTCCGCCCTGTCAGCACCAGGTCGGGCCGTGCCGCCCACAGACCTTCGTCGACCAAAAAATACTCCTGTTCCCAACCTAAGAACGATGTTACCCGTTTGACCTGAGGGTCGAACAGCCGGCACACTTCGGTGGCTGCCCGATCCATGGCGTCGATCGACTTTAGCAGCGGGGTCTTGAAGTCGAGCGCCTCGCCCGTGTAGGCGATGAAGACGGTCGGGATACAGAGGGTCGTCCCTACGATAAAGGCCGGCGAGGTCGGATCCCACGCCGAGTATCCCCTGGCCTCGAACGTGTTCCGGATGCCGCCGTTCGGGAAGCTCGATGCGTCGGGTTCCTGCTGGATGAGTAGCTTACCGGAGAACTCCTCGATCATCCCTCCGTGTCCGTCGTGTTCCACGAAAGCGTCGTGTTTCTCGGCCGTCCCGCCGTTGAGTGGCTGGAACCAGTGCGTATAGTGCGTCGCCCCCATTTCCAAAGCCCATTGCTTCATCCCGGCGGCCACGTTCATGGCCAGTTCGCGCGAGAGGGGAGTCCGATTCTCCATCGTATCCACCAGCGCGACATAGACGTTTTTCGGCAGGTATTTCCGCATCCGGTCGCGGTTGAAGACGTACATGCCGAAGTACTCCGACGGCCGTTCTGCCGGCAGCGCCACTTCTTTGGCTTTGCGCCGGATCGCTTCGTCCACCACTTTGAATCTGAGTGAAGTCATAGTATTAAACAGGGTAAATGGTTAGGTTCCGTGAATGGTTATTTGAGTTCGATTCCCGCCCGGAGGCACGCCTCGCGCATCTCGTCCGGCCAGACCGAGGCCTGGACTTCGCCGACATGGGCGCACCGCAGCAGGAACATGCAGAGGCGCGATTGGCCGATCCCGCCGCCGATCGACAGGGGGAGTTCGCCGTCGAGCAGCGCCCGGTGGAACTCCAGCCCGGCCCGCTCCGGACATCCCGCCTCTTCCAGCTGCCGCTTCAGCGCCGCCGCATCGACCCGGATTCCCATCGACGAGAGTTCGAAAGGCACCTCGAGCACCGGATTCCACAGCACGATGTCTCCGTTGAGCCCCGCATGGCCCGCTTCGTTGACCGTGCTCCAGTCGTCGTAGTCCGGCGCCCGTCCGTCGTGCTTCGTGCCGTCCGACAACCGTCCGCCGATGCCGATGATGAAGATCGCCCCGTACTCCTTGGCCGCCTCCCGCTCGCGCTCCTTGGGCGTGAGGCCCGGATACCGTCGCAGGAGCTCTTCGGCCTGAATGAAGGTGATCTCGTCCGGCAAAACCGGCGTGATGTGCGGGAACCGTTCATAAGTAGCCGCCTCGACCTCCCGAAGGACGTCGTAAATGTCTCGCACCACCCCTTTCAGGTAAGCGAGGTTGCGCTCTTCAGCCCGCATCGTCCGTTCCCAGTCCCACTGGTCGACATAGAGCGAGTGGAGGTTGTCCAGCTCCTCGTCGGCCCGGATGGCGTTCATGTCGGTGTAGAGGCCGTACCCCGGCGCAATGCGGTACTGGGCCAGTTTCATCCGTTTCCATTTTGCCAGCGAGTGTACCACCTCGGCCCTGCGGTCGCCCATGTCCCGGATGGGGAACGACACGGCCCGTTCCGACCCGTTGAGGTCGTCGTTGATGCCGGTGCCGGACAAAACAAAGAGCGGCGCGGTTACGCGTCGCAGTCCCAGTTTTTTCGATAAACACTCCTGAAATTTTTCCTTGAGCAGCCGGATGGCACTCTCCATGCTGTTCCCGTTCAGACTCGCGCGATAATAGGGGGGAATCGTCAGTGCCATGGAAGAGGTTTTAAAAGAAAGATTCTGAAGCGACAAAGATAGGAAAATTTTCGCCGAATGGTACGGTTCCGGGTGTGCTTTCTTGCGTTAGAATCGGTAGGAGGCGGTGGCGAAGAAGGTGATACCCCGGGCGTAGTAGTATTTCGAGGCCAGCGGCAGGTAGACCTCCTTTTGGGTTTTTCGGTACAGTCGCGACGATTCGTAGCCGCTGGCCCGGATCGTGCGGCGGTTCAGCAGGTTGTCGATGCCGGCATAGAACCCCAGCCGGTGCCGGGCTCCGAAATAGATGGTTTTTCCGATGAAGAGGTCGATGGTCGCCCCGCCGCCGAGATTCTCCTGCTCGGCGGCTATGGCGCGTGCCTCGGGCGTGTATTTCCACCGCTCCACAGCCGCCTCGCTGCGCCGGAGCGGCGTCGGCGAGATGTAGTTGCCCGCCCACCCCTTCAGTGTCGCGGTGAACACCCAGCCCCGCGGAGCGTATTCCAGCTCCAGCGCGCCGATCGTCTGGGGCCCTGTGGCCGTGTGCAGCCCGCGGTAGTAGACCGTCTCGGTCGCGATCGGTTCGCCGGTGCTTTCGCGGATCACCGTCGCCTGCGGGTTCGATGTGTAGCGGCAGTCGGTCACCGCTGCGGCCGCCTTCAGCTGCAACCGGGGCCCCAGCCGGATTTCGGCCGACAGCTCCGCGCCGATGTGGCGCGTGTCGATCCCCGTCATCGGGTAGTTGCAGAAAAAGTGGGTCAGGTCGTTGTAGAACCGCCGCACCTCCGTCCGGTTGCGCACCGTCGCGGCGAAGAGCGCCGCATGGATCCGGAGAAGCGGTGTCCGGTAGTCCGCCCGAAGCTCCGCTTCCAGCATCTGTTCGTTCTTCAGCCCCGGCACGAGGGCGTTGCGGTACTCGGGCGAGATAAAAGCCCGGCGGGGCGTCGGAGCGAGGCTCCGGGCCGTGAACCGGAACCCGACGCGCAGCCTCCCGCCCCGGTTGTAGCCCGCTCCTCCCTGCACGAGCCACTCGGGATGGGTCGACCACTTCGACCAGCCGAACGACTCGTTGCCCGGGAAGTTCTGTTTGTCGTAGTAGCCGAAGCGGCGGAAGGCCATCGCGCCGACCGACCCCGCCGCTTCGAAGTCCCACTGCCTCCACCGTCTCGAAAAGCGGGCCCACATGCGAGGCTGGAGACCCTGCATCGAGTATTTGTATCCGAACGTGTCGCCTTCGCGCACCTCCCGGTTCGGATAGCGCATGTCGTTTTGGGTGCCGTTGGGCGCGTCTTCCGGATTCTCGGCGAAGACGTCCACGTCCAACCAGTAGCCGCCGCCCAGCAGGTCGTCCAGTCGTTTGAAGTGCAGGTTGTCCGCAGCAGCGCATTCGAATCCTCCCTGCCAGCGGGTGCGGGTGTCGGGTCGCCAGTCGGCGGTGACGTGCAGCGCGAACTCCCGGTAGTCGCGCATCCGGCTCGCCACGATGTAGTGCGCCCTCGGGCTGTCGTCCCGATTTTGTGCCGCGAGAGCCGCCCAGTCGATCTGACGCGTGGACTCGTCCGTGCGCCATCGTTCGTCGGCCAGTTTCCGTTCGGCGCTCCCCTCCGGGTAGAAGCTCGGCAGGTAGCGGTAGTAGTCCGGATGGGGATTCGGCGCGTCGTACCAGTCGAGCCCCGAGAATGCCGACCGGCCGAACCGCACGCCTGCCGTGGCGGCGATCCGCAGTGCGTCGCCCGAATCGTAGGCGTAATTCAGCATCGCGATCGGCTCGGCGGCGCTTCGGATGCGGGCCGACCGTCGCGTGCCGTTCCACCGGCCCCATGCGGGGTTATAGAGGCGGTTGCCGGTCAGGTCGAAAGCCTCTTCGGTCGAGGCGGAGGCTAGTGCCCGCCGGTTCGGTGCATACCAGGCGGTCAGGGCGATCCGGTGCCGGTCTCCGCCGAACCGTTTCGAGACCGATCCGAAAACGGCCCAGCTGTCGTTCCACGTCCCCTCGACCGTGTACGATCCTCCTCCGTCGCCCGCCCACGTCCGTCCGGCGAAGAGGGAGTAGCTCCAGCCGTTGCGGGCGTTCTCGCCGGAGCGATAGCCCGCCGAGCCGCGCAGCGTGTAGGTGCGGTTCGAAGTCGAGAGGGCGACTCGTCCGCCGCGCGTCTGTTGCCAGGCGAGCATTTGCCGTTCTTCCGTCCGCCCGGTGGCATCGAAGCCCGCGTGGCTCCGGGTGCCGACGTCGTTGAGCCCGTAGACGGCGCTCCAGGCCGGCGTCCCCTCTTCCCATTCGGCGAGGGAGAGGCCGTTTGCGCGGAACATCCGGTAGCGGTTGTCGTATCCGCGGGGTTTGTAGCGCAGGAAACCGAACCCGAAATCGACGGTCTGATCCCAATAGTCGTCGTAGGCGTGCAGCGGAGCGAATCCGAACGGATTTTCGGCGGCGTCGAGCCGCCAGGTCACCGAATCGGCGGCGGGCGGCAGTCCGGTCTGTGCGGCGGCGGGCAGCCCGAAAAAGAGCAGACAAAGGGCCGGAATCGCTCCGTGCCGCCTCGTCGGAGAGTCGGGGCGTTTCTGTCGGACGGTCGGGTATGTGGTTGTGGGTGGCAAACATCGAAAGATATGGAGTTTTCGGTTCGGATATTTTAGTGAACGTGTATTATGTTATAATTAGGCTATTCCGGATTATTTTCGGGCGATTCGGGAGGCTGAAACGGATCGTCCGGGTGGCTTTTCGGCACGGACGGATAGCGACGGAAGAGGGAGGAATTCCGGATCGGGGTTCGGAATTTCGGAGGATTTTTCGTTACTTTGTAACATTCTGAAAAATGAAAAATCGCTAATGCCTTGCACGCATGAGAAAGTCGGCACGCACAAACCGGAATGGCTGAAAATAAAGCTTCATAACGATCCGCGTTATGCCGCTGTCGCTGCACTCGTGCGGCGGCACGATCTACATACCATCTGTTCCAGCGGCCGGTGTCCCAACATCTCGACCTGCTGGAGCAGGGGAACCGCTACGTTTATGATCGGAGGCGACGTGTGTACGCGCGCCTGCCGGTTCTGTGCCACCAAGTCGTCGGCCTCTCCGGCGCCGCTCGACCCGGCGGAACCGCAACGGATCGCCCGGTCGGTGCAGCTGATGGAGCTGCGCCATGCGGTGATTACGTCGGTCGATCGCGACGACCTTCCGGACGGAGGGGCGGCGCATTGGGCCGAGACGGTGCGGGCGATTCGCGCGCTCAATCCGAATACGACCATCGAACTTTTGATTCCCGATTTTTCGGGCGATACGGGCCTGCTCGACGTCGTTCTGGACGCCGGAGCGGATATCGTGGGGCACAATCTCGAAACCACGGCCCGGCTGACGCCGACGGTGCGCGACCGCCGGGCTTCTTACGACACATCTTTACAGGTACTTCGGCACATCGCGGCCCGCGGGGCGGCTCTCGGACGGGACGATCTGGCCAAGAGCGCGCTGATGGTGGGCTTGGGCGAAACGTGCGACGAGGTGCTCGGCGCGTTGGACGACCTGGCGGCGGCGGGGGTGCGGCGGATGACGATCGGGCAGTATCTGCAACCGACCTCGCGGCATTATCCGGTGGCGGAATATGTCCATCCGGATCTCTTTGCCCGCTACGCGGCGGCGGCGGTGGAGCGGGGGATCGTTCATACGGAGAGCGGGCCGCTCGTCCGTTCTTCTTATATGGCGGATCGGTTGGCGCCGAAGGTGTCCCGACCGTTGAATACTTTAACCGCGCAGAAGGGATGATCGAGGTACGGGACGAAGGGGTGATCGATTACGGGACGGCGTGGGAGCGGCAGCGGAGCTTTTTCGACGACCTGCTGGGGCGTGTGACGGAGGGGCCGGCGGACGGAGCGCGGGGGGTGCTGATGTTGTGCGAGCATCCGCACGTCTATACGCTGGGGAAGAGCGGGCGGGAGAATAACCTGCTGGTGAGCGAGGCGTTTTTGCGTTCGATCGGGGCGACGTACTACCGGATCGATCGGGGCGGAGATATTACGTACCACGGATACGGTCAGTTGGTGGGGTATCCGATTTTGGACCTGTCGACGATCGGCGGCGGGCATGGGCTGGGGCTTCGGGAGTATATAGACCGGTTGGAGGAGAGTGTGATCGCGACGATTGCGGAGTGGGGGGTCGAGGGGTGTCGGGTTCCGCATGCGACGGGGGTGTGGCTTCCTGCGGCGGGTGGGCGGCCGGAACGGAAGATTTGTGCGATCGGGGTGCGGGCATCGCGGTATGTGACGATGCACGGTTTTGCCCTGAATGTGACGACCGATTTGAAATATTTCGACTATATCCACCCTTGCGGCTTTAGGGACAAAGGGGTGACTTCGCTGGCGGCGGAGTTGGCAGGGACGGGATGTCCGGTGCCGACGCTGGCGGAGGTAAAGCGGGTGTATGTCGGCCATTTTATGCGACTGTTCGGCGGCTCGCGATAGAGTAGGGGTTGCTTAATTGTTGCGGGCGGCTTTTGCTTATAGGCGGCTGTAGCGATGCTTTTGGGGATTCTGGGGGTAGACCCGGCCATAGCATCCCGTAGGGATGCGCTCTAAAGTTTTTTTGTTCTTTTTGTTCACAACCGACGCTGCCAGCGAGAGCAATGCAAACGCAGTTTGCAAATTGCCGAGCGGCGAGGAGGAACCGAGTAGCGTACCGAGAGCAGAGACCGCTTGCGGGATTTGCCGAGGCAGCACGAGGAAGCCGAAGGCAACGCGAAGCCAAAAGGAACAGTTCGAGGCGGGACAAAGCTCGACCCGCGCGCGACTGCTGGAGAAGGAAATCATTCAAACGCGTTGTTCGCGTTTGAATAAGATTTCCGCCAGCGCGCGGA
>NZ_CAJTUJ010000067.1 GCF_910579375.1 uncultured Rikenella sp. | reverse complement strand
GCTATGACAGCTTCGGTCTTAACAAGCTCTAAACCAGCGCACAGCTTCCTCTACTTGTCCTCATGTGCGCCATCCTTGCATGAACCACGCTCTACAAAAAAAGAAGGCGGGAGATTTGGCAAGTTCGGAAAAAGAAATCTATCTTTGTACCGGCAATGGTTCGCTGAAGCTCTCCACTCCGAAACGGACGGTCGGAGGGCGGCGATCAAAAGGGAACCGGGTGAGAATCCCGGACAGTCCCGCTGCTGTGAACCCCTCGGTACTTCGCGCGTGCGATACCGACAAATCGGGTGACAGGCAATCTTGTATACGCCACTGTTCGTGAGGACTCTCGCCGGCTCTGAGCCGACAGATGCCTCGGAATGGGAAGGCGCGGCCCGTCGCTCGGGGGTAAGTCAGAAGACCTGCCTTGCCGTACCCTTGTTGTCCGCTTTCGAGGATTTAGAGCCGGAGAACGCCACGATTTTTTACCTTGTTTTTCTGAGATTTCCGAAGAGGGAGAGTCGATCTCCGTGCGCGCTGTTTCGTGTGCGCGGAGAAGAACGACAGAGAACGGCCGTACGATCGTCGTACCGGCCGGAAGGTCGATTTTCGTCCGGGTTCGATGCAGTTTCCGACAGCGGCACAAGTCGTTTGGAAACCATTTTTAACTCACACGAAAAAAGATGAAAAAAATCAACCTCCTGACGGCACTCAGCGCCGCATTGTTGCTCTTCGGCTGTAAAGACGACAAAGGGCCCAAAGTGCCCCTGCCCCACGAACCCACCGAAACCATCGGATACTACGTCCTCAACGAAGGTACGCAAAGCGGCGGAAACGCGACATTGGGGTATTACGACATCGCAACGAAACATTTTACGCCGGATTATTTCGGAATGCAGAACCCGGGTGACGAGCTGGGCGATTTGCCCAACGACATGACGATCTACGGGACGATGGCCTATGTGACCCTGAACGGCAGCGGCGAAGTGGTCGTACTGGGAGCAGTCGACGGAAAAGTCCGGAAACGGTTGGCAGTCGAGGGAGCGCGCTCGTTGGCGGCGCACGACGGAAAAGTCTACGTCTCGTCGTATAAGGGCGAAGTCGTGCGGATCGACACCCTGACCCTGGAAGTGACAGGTACGGCTCCCGTGAACGGCAAGTATTGCGAGGGGATCGCCGTGTTGAACGACAAAATCTATGTGGCCAACAACGCCACTCCGGAAGGGATACAAACCAAAGGAAATACCGTGTCGGTGATCGATATTCGGACATTTACGGAAGAGGCGCAGATTACGACGCCGACTAATCCCGTCGGATTGACGGTCGGTGCCGGGCGGTTGTACCTGACGACTTCGGCTGTCTACGACGACTCGTGGACGACCATGCTGGAAGACGCGCGGCTCCATCGGATCGACCCGAAACAAAACAGGGTGGATTATACTTTTCCGGACGTGACCGTGTCGAGCATGGCCGTGCTCGGAGACTACCTCTACACCGTACATTTCAGCTGGGAGACCTACACGGGATCGTCCCGGAAAATCAATCTGGCGACCGATGCCGTGGCCGATTTTCTGGCGGAAGCGCCCGGCAACTCGGTCTACGGCATTTCGGCCAATCCGCTGACCGAAGAACTGTTCGTGATCAATTCCGGATACACCGGCCCGGGTACAGTGGATTGCTACAATGCAGACGGTACTTTCCAATATCAAATGACGGACCGGGCACAGGGGCCGTACGTCTCGAAGGTGGTTCCGGTGAATAAATAACAGGTAAAAACTTTAGTAGTGTAAGGTTTTTATTCGGAAGCGCCCCTTCCGGCGAGACGGGGCGCGGGGCACGGGGATGGTGGTTCTTCCCCGTGCTTTTTTGTATCTCCTTTTATATCTCTGCGTCCGGTGTCCGCACCCCGGATGTGGGGCGGCTGAGGGAAAAAGTGGCTATCTTTGTCCCGCTACTAACACCAAATCTTTGATTTTATGAGAAGAAAGACCGTGCTTTTGCCGGCCCTGTTCTGTGCATGTCTGGCGGGGAGCGCCGCCGCACAGGGGTTCGACAAAGCGGGAAAACCGGTGATCCGTCCCGAGTATAAGCCCCGGGGCGACATCTACCGAAACGGATGGATCGACTTCAACAAAAACGGGAAGAAAGACATTTTCGAAGATCCGACCCAGCCGATCGACCGGCGTGTGGAAGATCTCCTCTCGCAGATGAACCTTGACGAGAAGACCGCCCAGATGGCTACCCTTTACGGCTACGGCCGCGTGCTGACCGACGACCTGCCGAAGCCGGAGTGGAAGACCGACCGCATCTGGAAAGACGGCATCGGCGCCATCGACGAGCATCTGAACGGCTACCCGCCGGGGCGGAGCAACCGGAGCAATCCGTATGTGTGGCCGGCGTCGAACCATGCGTGGGCGATCAACGAGGTGCAGAGGTTCTTTGTGGAGGAGACGAGGCTGGGTATTCCGGTCGATTTCACGAACGAGGGGCTGCGCGGGGTGGAGAGCTTCAAGGCGACTAATTTCCCCACCCAACTGGGGGTGGGGCACACGTGGAACCGGGAGCTGGTCTACCGGATGGGCGAGATCGAGGGGCGCGAGGCGCGGATGTTGGGCTATACGAATGTCTATGCGCCGATTCTGGATGTGGGGCGCGACCAGCGGTGGGGGCGCTACGAAGAGGTCTACGGCGAGTCGCCTTACCTGGTGGCGGAGCTGGGGATTCAGCTGGTGCGCGGCATCCAGTCGCAGGGGGTGGCGGCGACGGCCAAACACTTCGTGGGATACAGCAACGGCAAGGGCGCGCGCGAAGGGATGGCGAGGAACAACCCCCAGATGTCGCGACGGGAGATGGAGCAGATTCATGTCTATCCGTTCGGACGGGTGATTCGCGAGGCGGGGTTGCTGGGAATCATGAGCTCGTACAACGACTTCGACGGGGAGCCGGTGCAGGGCAGCCGCTACTGGCTGACGGAGGTGTTGAGGGGGAGGTATGGGTTCCGGGGCTACGTGGTGTCGGACAGCGACGCGGTGGAATACCTTTATAGCAAGCACTTTACGGCGGCGGATATGAAGGAGGCGGTGAGACAGGCGGTCGAGGCGGGGCTCAACGTGCGGTGTACGTTCCGGTCGCCGGATTCGTTCATCGTGCCGCTGCGCGAGCTGGTGCGCGAGGGGGCGCTGAGCGAGGAGACGGTCGACGACCGGGTACGGGACATTCTGCGGGTGAAGTTCCTGTGCGGCTTGTTCGACAATCCTTATCGAAACGATCTGCGGGCGGCGGATGCCGAGGTGTGCAGCGAGGAGAACGAGGCGGTGGCCCGGCAGATGTCGCTGGAGTCCATCGTGCTGCTCAAGAACGAGGCGAACACGCTGCCGATCTGTCGGGACAGTGTGCGGTGCATTGCGGTGATCGGGCCGAACGCCCGGGCGACGGACTTCGTGACGGCCCGTTACGGGCCCAACGCCGTGGAGCCGGTGAGCGTGCTGGAGGGGATCCGGGCGGCGGTGCCGGAGGGGGTCGAGGTGGCGTATGCCAAGGGGTGCGAGCTGGTGGACGACAACTGGCCGGACTCGGAGCTGATGGACTATCCGCTGACGCAGGCGGAACGCGACAGTATCGATGTGGCATATAAAGCGGCCGCGGAGGCGGATGTCGTAGTGATGGTTTTGGGCGGGGGAACGAGGACGTGCGGCGAGAACAAGTCGAGGTCGAGCCTCGACCTGCCGGGCCGTCAGCAGCAGTTGCTGGAAGCTATTACGCCGCTCAAGGCGCAGGGGAAACGGGTGATTCTCGTCCTCATCAACGGCCGGCCGCTCTCCATCAACTGGGCGGATCGGTATGTGCCGGCCATCGTGGAGGCTTGGTATCCGGGGCGGCACGGGGGGACGGCGGTGGCGGAGGTGCTGTTCGGCGACTACAATCCGGGGGGCAAGCTGACGGTGACGTTCCCGCGGAGCGTGGGGCAGATTCCGTTCAACTTCCCGACGCTGCCGTCGGCCCAGAGCGACTCGTGGGGAGCCAACGGGCCGCGCAGCCATCGGGCACGGGTCAACGGGGCGTTGTATCCGTTCGGTTTCGGACTGAGCTACACGACGTTCGCCTACAGCGACCTGCAACTCTCCGACACTGTGATCACCCCCTATCGGGGGCTGACTGTCTCGTGCACCGTGACCAATACCGGCGACCGGGTCGGGGACGAAGTCTTGCAGCTCTATCTGCACGACCGGCTCTCCTCTGTGATGGCCTACGAAAAGGTGCTCCGGGGCTTCGAGCGGGTGCACTTGAAGCCGGGCGAGAGCCGGATAGTCGAGTTCGAGCTCCATCCGCGCGACCTGGAGATCCTCGACAAGGATTACAACTGGACGGTGGAGCCGGGAGACTTCACGGTGATGATCGGCGCCTCGTCGGAGGATATCCGGCTGCGGCGCGACTTTACGGTGGTCGAGGCCGGCCGGCTGCGGGAGATGCGGGCGACGGAGCGCAAGGGGGCGCTGGCGGCGAAGGTGTCGGCGAGCGTGGCCGACGGGCGGGCGATTTACACCGTGGACGGCGACCCGCAGACCGCTTGGGAGGGGACGAAAAACCAGTATATCACCTATGAGTTGCGCAGCGGGGCGAAGCCGTCGGAGATCGGGATCGCGTGGGCGGAGGGCGAACCCGTGGAGTTCGAGATTCAGCTTTCGAGCGGCGGCGGTCTCTTCATCCCCGTGTGGCGCGGCAAGAGCCGGATGAACAACGGCGAGACGGAGCGCTACCGGTTCGACGGCGCGACGTCGAGCGACCTGCGCATCCTGATCCTCAGCGATCGCGGTCGGATTTGCGAAGTCGAGCTGGCCGAGCTATAGGAGCGGCGGCGGCAATACGGACGGGGCAGGACTCACCGAACAGACGGGGCGTCCTGCCCCGTCTGCTATTCCGGGAATCGGTATTCGCGCCGAAAAGTGTAGTAGACTGTGCGCGAGACGTTGAACGTGCGGCAGATGTGGCTCACCGTGCGCCCCTGACGCAACATGTCCGCAATGGCGTGGCGGTTGTCGATCAGGATGCGTTTCTTGACGTCCGTGCCGTACGGCCGCCCGATATGGATGCCTTCGGCCTTGCGGAGAGCGAGTGCTTCCTTCGTCCGGAGCGACATCAGGTTGTGTTCGATCTCGGCGACGAGGCCGAAAGCGAAAGCCAGCACTTTGCTGTTGATGCTGTTGTCGAAAGCGTACCCTTCTTTGGTGCTGTAGAGGACGATGTTTTTTTCGAGACATCGGCCCAGAATCGACATCAGGTCGGTGAGCGTGCGGCTCAGGCGCGAAATTTCGGTCACGATCAGCGTATCTCCGCTCTGCATGCTCC
Organism: uncultured Rikenella sp.; assembly: GCF_910579375.1. Lineage (GTDB taxonomy): Bacteria > Bacteroidota > Bacteroidia > Bacteroidales > Rikenellaceae > Rikenella. The sequence continues at coordinate 5,020 of NZ_CAJTUJ010000067.1, read as the reverse complement.
GCAGCAGCGGGCCGAGTTTCCGGTCTCGATCCCGCGTCTTGCCGCTGACCGTTTCGGTGACCCACCGGTCGATGGCGAGGTCGCGGATCCGGGCGAATCGACGGATCTCCTCTTTCTGGTTCTCAATGTGCTGTTTGTCGGTGCTGACACGCAGGTAGGCTATGACGGACATGGTCGAAAATAATATGAAGAGGTTGGTAAATAGTACGGTTTGCCGAGTAGCACAAAGAAACGAAATTTCCGGCCGGATTGAAACTCGACTGCGGAGAAAAATGTGACGATTATTTCGGCAAACGACAGATATACAAATCGATTAGTCGAATTTTTTGTCAGATATCGGACGGGCGTGGCACGGGGAGAAAAAAGCCAGGCCCGGACTCTCGAAAGAGTCCGGGCCTGGCTGCGCAACCGGTTCGGATAACGGTCACAGCGGTTTCCGGTCGAAGAAAGGGTTCTTGCCGCCGGCGCTCAAAGGCACCCCCAGTACGGCGTGGCAGCCCGGCAGCAGGTCGAGATCTCGCGCCGCGACCCCGACCGAGTACATTACGCGGCAGTCCACCCGGTGGTCGGCAGCGATCGAGACTGCCGACCCCACGGCAATCCCGAGGTCGTTCATATTGAAGGCGCACGGTGCCTCCGGAGCCTGCTGTTCCTTGGCTGCGCAGGTCGGAAACCCGCACCACCCGCAGTCGAGCCCCAGTGTCGCGCGTCGGGTGCCGAACAAGACGACTGCGCCCGCTTGGCGGATATTGGCCCCGTCGCGGGCGAAAAAGCCGCGTCCCGGCCCGGCGCTCATCACGACGAGCCGGTCGGCGAGGCGTCCGATGGTGTCACCGGTGAGCAGCGCGAGTTCGAGGTGGTCGACGCCGCGGGCTTTCGGAGCTGTGCGGGCGGCGTTCATCATCAACTGGGCGACTTGACGAAGGGTCGCGTTCCGGAGGTCGGTTTCGGTCTCTATCATGACAAATTCGGTTGGTTTCATCCCCTGTTCGGAGGTCGATGTCAAATATCGGCAATATTTTTCGAACTGTCAAGAGCTTCGTTAAGCTCCTGTTTTCGACCGAATTACCCACTTTTCGGCCAATCTGTCGGTCATATCCGGTGTGTTTTTTGCGTTTTTTCGATCGATTTTTTTGCTCGGTTCGAAATTTTGTCTACTTTTGCAGTGCCGAAAGGGCCGCCTGCTTCTCTAGCTCAGTTGGTAGAGCACGACACTCTTAATGTTGGGGTCCAGGGTTCGAGCCCCTGGGGAAGCACGAGTTCGCACGCAGAACAAGGCATATTGATTCCGTAGCTCAGCTGGTAGAGCACAACACTTTTAATGTTGGGGTCCTGGGTTCGAGCCCCAGCGGGATCACAAAATATCCTCATAATCTATTGATTATGAGGATATTTTATTTTACTTGGGGCGATATTTGGGGCGAATTGCAAAATGGAGGTCGTAAAAAAGCCCCCGCCGGAGGGCGAGGGCAGCACGTCTCAAAATAACGTTCGTCAAAACAAGCTACAATGAGACGGATGAGAGTTGCTGGCAGATGGCCCGGATTCCGTTCGTGATCCGGCGCTCCATCTCCGGGCGCGGGGTACGCCATCCCGAAGCGTAGTGGGTCAACTGTTTTACATTGATCCCGGAGGCCCGGGCAAGCGCCGTGCGCGGAACGAGACCCTCCGTATAGTGAAGCAATGCCCGGACGTTGAGGTGATATTCGAGCTCGTACTCCCCGGCGAACTCCGCAGGGATCGGATCGCCATCGGCTCGCATTCCGGCAAGGTGCCGCCCGAGTGAGTACTCCATCCGCTCCTTCACTTCGTCGAGCGTCTTTCCGGCTACGACGACGCATACCCCTTCATTGGCCGGGGCGGCGCTATAATTTTTATCCCAACTGACGTTAATAATTACCTTTTCCATGATTCTGTGGTTTTGTGCGGGGTGCTATTTCCACCCCGCCTGTTTCCAAATACTGTTTAGAAGTTCCTGAGAGAGCGTTTCGCTCGGCTTACCGTTGACGGTTACTCGACCCTTTTTCGTCGGGTGCTTGTACTGCCGGTGACTCCCCTCTTGTTCTGCGAGGTACCAGCCGTCCTTCGTGAGTAGCTTGATGACCTCTTTTTCTTTGTAGCGTTTCATTGTTCTTAGCTTGTTTTGACACTACAAGGATATACAATAATATATCATTATGCAAATTCCGAGCCGAAAAAAGTGAAATTATTTTTGCCGGCCACAAAAAAAGCGACCCCGAGAGGTCGCTCATTACCCGCCCACGGACGGCGGATCACTTGCGGATCGTGATAAACTCCGCCCCAATGATCTCGGTATGCGGATTCCGGCTGACGATCTCCTGCCGCCGCTCCTTCACCCGCTTGGTCTTCCAGAGGAACCCGAGGAACCGCTTCGGAACGACGTGCTCCACGTAGAGCAGGCTGTCACGGCTTCGGATCGTACCCTCGAAAAGGTTCTCGCCGGAGAAGCATCCGGAGAAGTCAAGCCAGGTATCGTGATAGTCAACACAGCGGATAGTATTCGGCTTTCCTTTAATATATACGATGCTGTCCCGAACGGTCGACCGGAGGGCATAGATCGTCTCCGTCTGGGCCGTGGCGATGGATTCGAGGCGCTTCTTGTCGGCCCGCAGGGTCGAGATCAGTTTCGCGTCCTCGGCCCGGTACCGCTCGAACTCCTCGAGCTTCAGCTCGATTGCCCTGGTACTGACGGCGTTGAGGCTATCCTTCGTCTTGTAGTGCTCGTTCTCGCTCAGGAGAGCCTCCGTATTGGACTTGTAGACATTCCGGTCGGCCTTTACCCGTCGGATCGTATTGTGTTGAATCAGGACGGCGAGAATGAGCACGGCGGCCAATATAGCCGCGGCGATGTTGAGGTATTTTTTCATGGTAGTAAAAAAGAGCGCCCCGCGAGGCGCTCTGTCGGTTGAGGGTTAATAATTACTCGGCCAGTTCGTCGACGTAGGCCCATACGGCGGTTCTCGACCTTCCGGCCGTAGTCCTCAACGAAGTCGACGAAGAACGTCCCCGGAGACTTGTCGGAGGATTTCGTGAAGAAGGAGGTAAACTGCCTCCAGAACTCCTCCTGCGGAGGCGTATCCGCCAGCGGCGTGAAGTGTTTGATCGTATCCTTTACTGCCGCCTCCCACGCGTCGATCTTCTCGTTGATGGCCTCGGCGAGTTCGTTTCTCTTCACGACCCGGCACCGCTGCTCCTTCGTATTCCAATCGGCGACGTATGTTGATTCGTTCAAAGGTTTTCTGTACCTTCGTCCTCGGAAGTACACCACAAGAATGATGCTCGACTTGATCGAGTTCGCATTGTGAAGCTGGAATGAGTGAGGCATACGTGGGGCGCTATTTGGGGCGGTTTGTATCCGATGTGCATATTTCATACATCGGTTTGCTTGTGGCAAATATAACAAATAAAAGGATTTACCGGAGTATGAAAAAACCACATAGATATTCTACTACTCCCAGCGGGATCACGCGAGAGTCTCCTGATCGATCAGGAGGCTCTTCGTTTTTTACAGTCAATTTTTGTAACCGATAGTCGGCTTATTCCTCTGTAGGATGGATGATTTCGGGGGATTCGGGTTGCAGCGTGGTGGATTCTTTGTCGAGAAAGAGCTGGTCGCTCGGGCTGTCGCTGCAAATCACGTGTAGGATTTTTTCATGTTTCCGGGTGAAAACGAACGGGTGGTTCTCGCGCAGAATGCGTTCCGTTCCATCTGCCTTGATCCACCGAATCGTAGTGGGAATGCTCTCCTGATAGTCGTCGTCCTGCCACTCTCCGGCCGAGGGATCGGCGTGGGAGAAGCAGAAGGTCTTCTTGGTCACGGCGCCCGGTTCGCCGGCTGGGATCGTCAGTTTCGGGGCGCCTTCCATCTCGATCTCCAAGGTGCCTTCCTGAAAATCTTGTGGCTGCACGCTCAGGGCGAAACAAACCCACTTGAGCGGGATGGTGAGATGGGTGTCGGTCTCGGGCGAGACCCCGTCCAGGCAACCGTAAAAACGGCTAACCGGCGGACGGGTGTAGCTTTGAGGGGTTGTTTCTGCCGAAAGGGTTGCTTCGCCTCGGGTCAGGTTGTTCAGACTGGTGGTCATAGTTTTCGTAAACTGGTTGGTCACTTTGCCGGGCCCGTTTCCGATACCTCCCAGATCGAACGGGGCTCCGTAGGTGCCGTTTCCGCCGGAGGCTATGATTGCTGTCGCTTGTTCTACGACGGTGACTTCAATTCTATAGCTCTTTCCGATTTCCAGCTCGAGTTTCATCCGGGAGGGGTCGTCGAAAATGCCGTAGGCGTATTTGATGGAGCCTTTATATATCTGAACGGCATAGAGGTCTTTGCCTTCGGCTCGGGTGGCTGTACGGTCTGCGCGTAGGGGATGATCTTGCTCTACTACGACTTCCCGTTCGACCTGGAGTTGCACTTGGCAGCTGGGGCCGGGTGGAAGGGGAGAGGGGCGGTCCAGTCTGCACGCTGTGCACAACAGTATGGCGCTGACGATAAGGGGTGCTCTCCGGATGGTTCTCATGGGGTCGGGGAATTGGTTCTAATCTCAAATATAAACTATTTTGGTTGGATATTCTCAAAAACGACTATAAATTTTATTTAAATGGTTTGAATATATTATAAATCGAATGTTATGTGTTGTTTTGAGGGGCGGTAAATGATGTTTGGCTTTTGGAAAAGGGGGTGTTTGAAGGCTGTGTTCTGTTCTTTGTGGGCGCCCGGTCAAAAAACGAGGTAGAGGCTGCCCTTTGCCCACCGCGGGCACGCGGGGCCCGCCGGCGGACGCGTTCGCGCCACGGCGGGCGGCCTTTATTACTTAAAAGTAACCACGCGCCGCCTAAAGGAGCGATTCAGCTATTTCGGCGGTAAGCCGAATATAGCTGAATCGTGCAGGTGCGCGGACAAAGAATGGGGGTAGAGGCTGCCCATTCCGAGTGTCGGAAGGCACCGCCCGCCCGGCGTAAGGGCAGTACCCTCCCGTAGGATAGACGCGCGCCACGCCTT
>NZ_CAJTUJ010000066.1 GCF_910579375.1 uncultured Rikenella sp. | reverse complement strand
GGCGGTGAATGGATGCTTTGCTTTTGCGACTCGCAGAGTCGCGCGGGCCGGCGCCACCCCGGCGTAGGGCCGCAACCTCGCTATGCTCATGCAGCCCCCGCTGGTTCCGACCGTCAAAGTCAAACAAAAGTAGGGTAGAGGCACCTAATTAGGGTAGCTCCCGCCCCTTGCCCCCCGCGAGCGGCACCGTTTATTCCGAGAGGCAACGCAACTGAAAACCGTGAGCGCTGCCATAGATGCGACAGGGAGTAAGCCATGTCAATCCAAATCCCAAGTGTAATCCATCTGTATCTTTGATAGCGGAAGACCAACTGTAACCATCGGCGCCGACATAGGACAAAGATCCCGATATCCGATGGCGGTAGCCCGGGGCGGGGACGCCCCGACACCCTACGCCTCCTGCTGCGCGTTCCGCTTCAGGTCGAGATAGAACGCCACCCGCGCACTCTCCATCCACGGCACCAACCACAGCAATCCGATCCCCAAAGTCAGTACCGACAGCAGACCCCAGCCGATGAAGCTCAAATCCAGCAAGAACAGCTTCATCTTGTGCCCCCGCATCATCGCCATGCTCTTGCAGATCACCTCGTCCGCCCCCAGCTCCGGTTCGTCGTTCAGGATGAACGGCGTCATCGCATACGAGTACGACTTGATGATCCCCGGAATCAGGAATAACAGACTCCACAGCCAGACATAAATCGCCATCAGAAGCATCGTCCCCAGCGTCTTGCCGTAGTTGCGGAAGCCGTTGAAGAGGGCGTTGATTTCCGGATAACTCCCCGACCGCATCACGTTCAGGCAGATGACCTGATAGCCGAACCCCAGCACCGGCAGCACCAGCAGCGAGGCCGGGAAATTCAGATACGGAATGTATGAACAGACGCAGGCCAGGACCATGTAGACCAGAGTGATCAGTACGGCCGGAGTCCATTTGCCGGTCAGGGCGGTGCATGCGCTGCGCCGCAGGTCGCGATTGATAGTGAGTGCCATAATGATTTGTGAGTTAAGTGAGTAATTACAAATGTAAACAAAAATTACCGCAACCGGATGCGCGTGTAGACCGGCAGATGGTCGCTCAGTTCCCGGTCGGGATACCCCTCGAAACGTCCCGTCCGTGTCAGCATCCCGGGCCGGAGAAAGACCCGCGCCTCCTCCGCCGTCATGCCGCGCGCCACGAAAATCTGGTCGAACATCAGCCACGTGTCGTGCCAGGCATAAGAGCCCTCGCCTCGCCGGTGGGCCTGCAGCACCAGCGGCCTCCATCCCGCCAGCCGGCGGCGAACCAGCCTCGACGACGGATTCTCGTTGAAATCCCCCAGCAGCACCACCGTCGCCGCCGCCGAGTCTGCCGCCGCATGCGCATCGAGCCGTGCCGCCATCTCCTCCCTCGCCCGCGTCGCCCGATGATAGCCGCCCCGGCGCGAAGGCAGGTGAACCGCATAGACCACCAGCGGCCTCGTCGCCCCCTCCACCGAGAACTCCGCCCGCAAGACATCCCGCGTCGGATACCCCGTCGCCATCCGGATCGGTTCCGCCCCCGTCAGCCTCATCCGGTCGGCCCGGTAGAGCAGCGCCACATCGATGCCCCGCCTGTCCGGCGAATCGTAGTGGATATGGCGATACCCCTCTCCCGCCAGCCCCGGCGAGCCGAGCAACGCATCCAGCACCCCCGCGTTCTCCACCTCGCACAGCGCGATCACATCCGGCGCCATCGCCCCGATCGTCCGCCCCAGCCGCTCCGTTTTGCGTCGCCACGCCTCCGGCGTCGGCACCTCGTCCGCTATGCCCAGATCGTTGATCGTGTCGAAAAGATTACAGACATTGTAAGTCGCCACCACCAGCGTCGTTCCGCGCTCCGTCGCCCCCGTCCGGAACGGCCCGCCCGCCGACAAGGCGAAAAAGAAGAGAAGAAACAAGCGTCTCACGGGCTATCGAAACCTTACATCGCCTCCTCGGCCTGCTCCACCGCCATGCGCGTCGCCGTGCCGACCAGCTTCGCACACCGCTCCGTCAGTTCGAGAAAGAAAAAGACCGCCGTCGGATTCGCCCCCTCCTCTCCCAACCGCGCCAGCAACTCCGTTCGCCTTCCCTCCGCCCAGCTCCGCACCACTTCGCCCAGCTTGCGCGCCTGCCCCACCTCCTCCGGTTCCGGATGTTCCAGACAGAGCGTCATCCGGTAGATCGCCTCCTCCGTCATGTCGTACAGCCGTTCCGCATCCTCCCTCAGCGTGCGGTCGAACCACAGATCCCGCTCCCGTTTCGCCCGGATCGTCCGGGCCAGCTCCAGATTTTCGTCCCCGATCAGCTCGATGTCCGACACCGTGCGGAACATCCGCTGCAACCGCACCGTCGCCCGTTCGCTGTTGTCCTGCGAGACGATGTGCGACAGGAAAACCACGATCTCCCGTTCCACCCGATCCGTAATCCGTTCGTATTTCTCCACATGCGCATATCCCCTTCGGAACTCCTCCAGCTGACGCGTGCACGTCAGCTCGCGCACCATGTTGAACATCTTGAGCATCCGTTTGGCATGCGTCGCGATTTCGTGATGCGCCTGCATCAGGGCCAGCTCCGGCGTCGAGATCATCCCCGAGTCCAGCGCCAGCAGCCTCCTCCGGTCGTCCGACGCCTCGTGCGGCAGGATCCGCGCCAGCAGCTTCATCAGCTGCGGGATGAAATTCGCCGCGATAAAGACATTCAGCAGATTGAAAACCGTGTCGAAAAAAGCCAGCATCAACGGCGTGCAGCCCGCCCCCAACCCGCCGAACAGCCCGAAGCACAAAATGATTCCCGGCACGATCCACGGCAGCAGCGGCGCGCACCACAACGCCCCGAAGAGGTTGATCGCCGTATGCGCCAGCGCCGCCCGTCGTGCCGACGTGTTGAGCGTCGTCGTCGCCAACACCGCCGTCGCCGTCGTGCCGATATTTGCCCCCAGCACCATCGCCGCCCCCGTCTCCAACGGCAGCCATCCTCCCTGACACAGAATCATCGTCATCGCGATCGTCACGGCCGACGATTGCAGCACCGCCGTCAGCAGGACGCCGATCAGCAGGAAGACCACGATCGACGGATATCCCAGCCCCGCATAAGTCGCCAACTCGTCGAAAAACCCCGTATGGGCCGCCACCGCGTTCGTCGACGCCTGCAACACCGAGAGCCCCAGCAGCATCAGCGCGAAACCGATGACCGTCTCCCCCAGGTCGCGATATCGGTTCTTGCGGAGCAGCACGAAAGCGAACCCCAGCCCCACCAGCGGGATCGAGATGACCGACACCCGCAGCGCGAATCCGAACAGCGCGATGACCCATACCGTCGCTACCGTGCCGATATTGGCCCCCATCATCAGTCCGATCGCCCGTCGCAAATCGATCAGCCCCGCGTGGGTGAATCCCGCGATCGTGACCGACGTCGCGCTCGACGACTGCACCGTAGCCGTGACCGTAGCCGCAGCCCCGATTTGCGAGCCGATCGTCTCTCCGGCCCGTCCCATCGATTGTCTGAGCCGGCTGCCCGCCGCCCGTTGCAACGCCTCGCTCATCAACTTCATGCCGAAAAGAAGCAGCCCCAGCGAACCGATGATTTGGAGAATACGTACAAGAATATCCATGGAGCCGAGCAGTTGTTTGAGGACAAAAATACGATTTTTCGCCAGTCGCATCAAATCTCCCCTCCGCCGTCTCCTTTGGCCCTCGACCGCATGGATTTTGAGCGACCGGGCGGAGAATGCGCCTCCCCCTCCGCCGGGCGGGGCCGAACTGCCGCCGCGTGCCACCCGCTGGCCGTTCGGCCGGGAAATCTTATCTTTGCGACTCACCGCCGGCCCCGAGCCGGCCTCGCAACGCAGCTTTTTCTATGGAGAAAAATACCGTTGGTCGCGTCAAACTCTGGAAAATCATCCTCCCCGTCGTGCTGGGGCTCGGGTGGGTGGCGTGGATGATCTGGCGCGAGTTCGACCCCGCCGTATTCGAATCGATCCGTTTCACCTGGCGCGCCCTGCTGTTCGTGCTGATCGCCTTTGTGTTCATGGCCGGTCGCGACCTCGGCTACATCATCCGCCTGCGCCTCTTCAGCCGCAACGACCTCGGCTGGCGACAAGCCTTTCGGATCACCATGCTGTGGGAGTTCACCTCCGCCGTGACCCCCTCGGCCATCGGCGGAACCAGCGTCGCGATCGTCTTCGTCCACAAAGAGGGCGTGCCCGTCGGCCGGAGCGCGGCGATCGTGATGCTCACCTCGTTTTTCGACGAGCTCTACTTCGCCCTGCTCTTTCCGGTCGTCTTTTTCATCGTCGGCGGCGACCGCCTCTTCGGCGGGCCGATGGGCCACCAGCTCATGCTCTTCGCCACCATCGGCTACGGGCTGAAACTCGCCTACCTGCTCCTGTTGAGCTACGGCCTCTTCTTCAACCCCCGGGGGTTGAAATGGCTCCTTGTGCGTCTTTTTTCGTTGCCCGGGTTGCGGCGGTGGAAAGCCGGGGCCGTCGAAGCGGGCAACGGCATCGTCCGGAGCGCGATCGAGATCCGGCGCTATCGGCCCCTGTTCTGGCTCCAGTCTTTTGCAGCCACGTTTCTGTCGTGGAGTTCCCGGTATTTGGTGGCCAACGCGTTGTTCATGGCGTTTTTCACGCTGAGCGACCAGTTTTTGGTCTTCGCCCGCCAGCTGGCGATGTGGATCATGATGCTCGTAGCGCCGACCCCCGGCGGTAGCGGCTTTGCCGAGTACATTTTCACCCACTTTCTGAGCGACGTGATCCCGGCAGGGGCTTCGGTACAGGTCGGGGCTGCGGCGGTTATTGCGCTGCTGTGGCGTCTGGTGACTTACTATCCGTATCTGATCATGGGGGTGATCATCCTGCCGCGCTGGCTTCGTCGTAGCTTCGGCTGCCGGCCGGAAGAGCAGACACCTTCTTCGGTCGTCGGGCCCGACATCGAATCCTAAGCACAGCCCGTTTTGCGCGCATAGGATTTTTGTCTATGTTTGCACTCGGAATCCTTGAAGTGATCAAGTGTGCTCGGTGCACACAGATCGCACAAGAGTAAAAAATAAAACCCGTAAAAATTTGATATAATATTTTATTCTTTTTGTTCCTTATTTCTATTGCTTTTATATTTGCAGTCGAAATATTCGATACGTATAATGTCGTACGAATTTTTCGGACTATTTATTAACTAAATTTACTTTTTATGATGAAAAAACTGATTTTTGCAGCGTGCGGCGCAGTCGCTTTGACCGCTTGCAACAAAACCGCCCTTTTGGAAGAGGCTCGGCCCGTTCCGACGAAAGCGGCGACCGTAACCGCGGCGACCGTAACGGTTCGCGACGGTAAACTCTGCTTCGCCGACGAAGCGGCCATTGAGAAGACCCTTTCGATGCTGCTCGGAAAAGACGAACAGGCTTTGGCTGCGTGGTACGACTCCTTGGGATTCGTTTCGCAGGAGATGGCCCGCGAAGCCGCTCTGGAAGAGTTCCGGTCGATGAGCTCGTTGGACGAATACCCCGCTTTTAAAGCGAAATATCAGGGCCGATTCCTTTTCAACGACAACTTGGAAGAGGAAGACTATCAGCCATATGTGGCAGCCAGCCGGTTTGCTTATGAAATGATTTTGAATGCCGACGGGGATGTGATTGTGGGCGGTCAGACCGTGAACTACAACTACGACTCGTTCGAGCAGACCATGTATTACCGCGTGGCGCAGGCTGCTGCGAATGAAGATGTGATGACGCGCATTACTCAAGAGACTAAAACCAATCAAGTCTTTGTCAAAACCAGCAAAAAGAAATGCTGGGCGTGGGCGGTGCGCAATGGAGCAGAGGTGTATGTTCAGGTTACGGCCCAAAAGAAAAATCTTTTCGGGTGGAACGATTACAAAGCAGAATATTCTTTCCGTTGCCGGCAAAGAATTGGTTATGATAAACCGTATCCCGAATTAGCTAATCCGGATATTTCTCAGACATTCTTCACAATAGGTTTAGGGCAGGTGATAACCACTGGGCGTATTAGTTGTAATTCCAAGTTAAAACTTTGTTCGGCCCCCCTCTTGCAATACAAAGTAACCGCCGGTTATGAAGTTTGGTCGAGTGGAACAGGGGAAGCGGCAGCACAGATTTTAGCTATTGAAATTTAATGAGATCATGAGCGGAAAAAGTATATTGACCACCCTTTTTGCATGCGTGGCATTGATAGCTTGTAAAAAGGAGCACCCCGCACCTGAGTTGGCCGCCGCCGGGTTCGGCGAATCCCGATTGGCAGTGGACGTTTATTCGAACACGACGAGCCTTGATATTCCGGTTGCATTTCCGCCCACCGAAAACGGTTGGATGCCGTTCATCGTGGAAGTGGATTATCTGACCAGTGTATCGGCTGAATATGGCGAACAATTCGAGTTTCCGACTTTGGTGAAACAAGATGACCGTAATTTTGGTTTTCTGGCGCCTGATTTGAAACCCGATGCCGACATGCGGGCAACGATTCCGATGACCATTTATCCGGATAAAATTACCGAGCCGGTACAAATCGTTTTGCAAGTCTCTTACGGACAGCCAGTACATCGTCGGTTAGTTATCCGTCTCGCACCGACAGAGAAATAAGGCGGTTGCACATAGAACTTTAGTTAGCAGTTGATGAAACAATATCTGATTCTTGTTCTGTTCGGACTCTCGGTAATCGCTTGCAAAAAAACGGAGCCGCAGACGTTTTACGGCCCGAGGGCCGAGGGGCGCGTCTCTTTCCTGCAGGAAGAGATGGTCGTGAAAGTGACCCCGTCTATGAACTCGGTGACGATTCCGGTCTGCCTGACCCGGCCCGACCGGTCACAGACTTTGGTTACCAATGTGAGTGTGGCCTCTTCGACGACCGCCGAAGAGGGGCGGCACTTCCAGATGCAAACCGTAGAACCCGAACCGAGCGGATTCTTAAAGGATTATTATCCTGTAGCGCTGTTCAGTCCGGGGGATACGGTGGCCTTGTTCTCGATTACCCTGGCCCCGACTCAGATCGATAAACCGTATGTTATCGAGTTGTTCATTCCGGATACCTACAATCCGTTCCATATGGATCCGATTATCCGCCAATTATCCATTCGGCTGGAACCGGTTGCGGAACAAGAGTAATATCGGGTTTAACAGCTTGTTGAATCTCGCATCCTTCAACGGATATCCTTGCTTCAGGCAGTAAGGATATCCGTTTTTTATCTTTGCCCCGGCTGGAACCGTACCTTTTCTTCAGAAAAGGTACCCAAAATACTTTCGACGAATGCTCACGCATCCTCCCGCTGCCGGCAGCCCAACTCTCGGACTCTTCTTTGGGCCGGGAGCGAACGGCGCGCTAATGCGAGCTCAACCTCATGCGCGCCGTTCGCCCCGACCCAAAAGGAACCACAGATAATGAGGACTGCGGAGCCTAAGGCGTAGCGTAGCTATCACGAAAGTTCTTTGCGCCGCTTTCTTACAAGAAAGCGGCAGTTCCCTGCGGGTAGACACAGGAAAATCGTATCTTTGTTACTTCAGGAAGTCAACAAAAGCAAGATCGTTATGACACAACTTTTCGTCGAGTGGAACGTCGACCCCGTCGCCTTTTCGTTCGGCAGTTTCGAAATCGCCTGGTACGGCGTTTTGTGGGCCCTCGCCCTGCTCAGCAGCCTGTGGCTTTTCGCCCGGATGGTGCGTCGCGAGGGGCTCGACCCCCGGCTCGTAGACTCCGGTTTTCTGTACGGCGTTCTCGCCACCATTATCGGCGCCCGCCTCGGCCACTGCCTCTTTTACGAGCCCCAAGAGTACTTCCTGCACCCCTTCATGGACAGTTTTCCGTGGATCAAGCTGCTTGATATTCGCGGCGGCGGGCTGGCCAGCCACGGAGCCGCCTTGGGGCTGCTCCTCGGGCTGTGGCTTTTCGCCCGGAAATGGAAGTTTCCCTACATCTGGATTCTCGACCGCGTCGCCGTGATGGTGCCGCTGGCCGGCGCCCTCGTGCGGTTCGGCAACCTCATGAACTCCGAGATCTACGGCGACCCGACCACCCTGCCCTGGGGTTTCATTTTTCTGCGGGCCCATGAGACCGTACCCATGCACCCGACCCAGATCTACGAAGCATTGGCCTATCTGGCCATCTTCTTTCTGCTGGCCCATTTGTATTGGCGCACCCGTCTCGCCGAACAGAAACGCGGTGTACTCTTCGGCCTCTTTTTGATCCTGCTTTTCAGCGTTCGGTTCCTGATCGAATCCATCAAACAGCCCCAGGAAGCGTGGGAACAGGATATGATTCTGAATATGGGCCAGATACTCAGCCTGCCATTCATCGTTGCCGGCGGCGCGATCCTGTGGTGGGCCCTTCGGCGACCGGCCCAACCATATACCGATATGCCGCTCGCGAACCCCGCTCCGAACCCTACCATTAAAAAACATAAATAACCATGCGCCTTCTCCTTATCAGCAACTCCACCAACGCAGGCGAAGCCTATCTGGAATACCCCAAACAGCAGATCGCCGACTTTCTGGCCGTTTCGACCGTTCCGGTGAAACGGGTGCTGTTCGTGCCCTATGCGGCGGTGACCTTCAGCTACGACGACTATCAGGCCAAAGTGGCCACCCGGTTCTCCGAATTCGGCGTCGAAGTCGACTCCGTCCACACCTACGCCGATCCGGTGCAAGCCGTTCGGAATGCGCAGGCGATTGTCGTGGGAGGCGGCAACACCTTCCACCTGGCCAAGACCATGCAGGATCAGGGCCTCTACGAACCCATTCGCGAAGCCGTTCTGGAGCGCGGCGTGCCCTATATCGGGTGGAGCGCCGGCTCCAATATGAGCTGCCCCACGATCTGCACCACCAACGACATGCCGATCGTGGAACCCCTCTCGTTCAAAGCTTTGGGGCTCATTCCCTTCCAGATCAATCCGCACTATCTGGACGCCCATCCCGAAGGACATGCCGGCGAGACGCGCGAGATGCGGATCGAAGAGTATATCGCGGCAAATAAGGGGATGCGCGTCGCCGGATTGCGCGAAGGGTGCATGCTGCGGGTCGAAGGGCGGAACCTCTCGCTGATCGGGCCCCGCACCATGCGACTGTTCCGTTACGGAACCCCTCCGCGCGAGTTGGCAGCGGGTGAAGAGCTCTCGTTTTTGTTGAACGACTGACCCCCCTCGGTTTTATGGACAGACTGGATGAAATCGTCCGGAACGAATGCGACACCTGCGGCTTTTCGGCCGCAGGTGTCGTCGCTTATGCCCCGTTGGAAGCCGAGCGGGAGCGCTTTCAGAGATGGCTCTCGGCCGGTTACGGCGCCGACATGGGGTATCTGGCCCGTTCGGCCGCCTATCGGCACGATCTGCGGAGACTGTTTCCCGAAGTTCGCAGCGTGGTCGTGACCCTGACCTCCTATCGCCGTCCTCCCGCCGTGCGCCAGCCGGAAGGAGTGCCTCGAATCGCCCGTTTCGCCTGGGGTCGGGATTACCACGACGTCCTGAAGCGGAACATGCGGCATTTGTTGGACGCGATTCGCTGCCACGAAGGGTTTGCAGCGGCCAAGGGTCGGGCAGTGGTCGACAGCGCCCCGGCTTTCGAACGGGCCTGGGCCGTTCGGGCCGGCTTGGGATGGATAGGCCGCAGCTCGATGTTGGTTCATCCCCGTTTGGGGAGCTTCACCCTCATCGGTCTGTTGTTGTTGGACGTCCCGCTGCCGGACGATTACGTCCCGCCGATCGGCGTGCCTAACGGCTGCGGCAGTTGCAGCCGGTGTATGGAAGCCTGTCCCACCGGCGCAATCGTCGCACCCCGGACGCTCGATGCGCGTCGGTGCCTCTCTTACCAGACCATCGAACGTCGCGAAGCGGTCGAGGCAGAGTTTCGTGCAGCTTTGGCAGGACGGATTTTCGGTTGCGACCGTTGCATGGAGGTCTGCCCGTATAACAACCAGGCCGAGATGCCGTTATTTCCGGTCGGTTCCGGTTTGGAGGCGAATCCGGCCCAGTTGTCGGTGACAGCGGAAGAGTGGCAGGAGATGTCCGCCGTCGAGTTTATCGAGCGTTTTGGTGCGAGTCCTTTGTCTCGTGCCGGTCTATCGAAGCTCCGCACCTCCCTGCCGTAGCTCATCCTATCGGGGTAGAGGTTGTCGCGAGGTTAGGGCAGACCCGGCCATAGCATCCCGTAGGGATGCGCTCTAAAGTTTTTCTGGTTCTCTTTGTTCACAAAGAGAACAGTTCTAGCCGGGGCAATGACCAGATCGCGCGCCGCCTTAGGAGGGAAATCGTCAAAATGTGCTGGCACGTTTTGACAAGATTTCCCCAGCGCGCGAAAAATTTGGCCCGTGCAAAAAATCCGTCGCCCGCCCGCTTAAAGGGCATATTCTGCCGGTTGGCGCTCGGCCAATCCGGCAAGAATTGCCGCGGGCGACGACAAGCGCGGCGGAGCGCAAGCGGAGCCGCAATGAGGTGACACGGGGAGGAGAATTGGGTCGAGCTTTGGGCCAAGAGCGAGTAGCGCGGTTCTTCG
>NZ_CAJTUJ010000065.1 GCF_910579375.1 uncultured Rikenella sp. | reverse complement strand
GCCCCACGTCCCGTGGACGGGAAATGCTCGCGCATTTCCACTGGCCGTCTCTACCCCCGTTCTCTGTTCGCGCGCCTGGGGAAATCTTGTCAAAACGCGCCAGCGCATTTTGACGATTTCCCTCCTAAGGCGTGGCGCGCGGTCGAGCTTTGTCACGCCTAAAACTGCCCTACGCGGGCGGCGTCCGGGTGACCCCGGCAGGACGGAGCGATACTGTGTATCGCTTAACCATCTCAGCCCAACTCTTTGTCCGCGCGAGGGCGAAAAAGGGTATCTTTGCAAAATGGGCGGCAGCGTGGAATGCGAGCCCTCCCTTTAACTTTTCAAAAACAATGACAAAAATGTGGCTCAAATGGCCGGTGGTCGGACTCTCGCTCCTCTGTCTGGGGGGCTGTTTTTCGTTCGGAAACAAAAAGGCGCAGCCGGCGGTCGAAAACAAAAAGACGATCGAACCGGAAAAGACGGAGGGGTGGGAGGTCGCGTTCACGATCGAATACAAAGGTGACAAAGAGGAGGTGACCCGAATCGAACTGGCGGGGGTCGGCGAGGTGCAGATCTACTGGGGCGACAGCATGGTGCGGGATCTGTCGCTGGATTGGAGGCTGAAGATGAAGGTGGGAGAGGAGCGGGAAATCAATGACTCGAAAGTGGTCAAACATGTATACGAAGCGCCGGGAAAGTATCGGGTGAGGATGGTAGGAAAGACGGGGGGAAGTCTGATCTGGTTCAAATGTCAGCAGGATGGGATAAAGGAAAACATATACCTGACGACGCTCGACGTATCGCGTTGTCCGGGGCTGGAGTTCCTCTATTGCAGAAACAACCGGATAGCGCGGCTGGAGGTCGGCGGACTGACGGAGCTGAAAGAACTGGATTGCGGGAACAATGAGCTGACGGATCTGGACGTCACGCAAAACAAGGAGCTGGAGGGGCTGGAGTGTTTCGGAAATCGGTTGGAGGAGCTGAATATCAGCCAAAACAGCAAACTGAAAAAGCTGGAGTGCCAAGAGAACCGACTGTCTCGATTGGAGGTGGACAACAATACGGAGTTGACCCTTCTGTGGTGCCACTCGAACCGGATCGAGAGACTGGAGCTTGGATCGTGCACGCTGCTGGAGGAGCTGGATTGTTCGAACAATCGGCTGACGGAGTTGGACGTAAGCCGGAATACGGAGTTGTGGTATCTGAAATGTAACAAAAACAGGCTGACGGAGTTGAATGTCGAGATGTGTCCGAACTTATCTTCGTTGGAGTGCGCGAAAAACCAGCTGACGACACTGGATTTCAACAAAAATACAGAAATGAAGTTCCTGACTTGCTCGGACAATCGGCTGACGAGGTTGGGGGTCGATTCATGCAGCAGGCTGGAATGGCTGTATTGCAACGGAAACCGGCTGACGGAGTTGAATCTGAAAAGGTGTACGGAAATGGTCGAGCTGATGTGTCAGGATAACTTGCTGACAGAGCTGGAGGTCGAGAATTTCAACTCCTTGCGTATGCTGCTTTGCCAGCGGAACCGGCTGACGAAATTAGAGGTCAAGTGGAGCAACCGTTTGGAGGAGCTGGATTGCTCGGATAATGAGCTGACGGAGCTGGATGCGACGGGGTGCAACTGGCTGACTCAGATATACTGTATGGGGAACCGCTTTTCGACGGAGGCGGTCAACCGTTTGTACGGCACGCTGCCGGAGCGGAGCAAGGAGGAGCCGGGAGGGATCCGGCTCGACGAGAATGACGAGCCGGTCGGAAATACGGCGATACTGGCGGCGAAAAACTGGAAGCTGGGGGTTGTCCTGGTCAAAGCGGAAGAGGAGGAGGAATAAGGCCTATGCCTGCTCCGCGCCGGGACGAAGGGCGTAGGCGCGCTGGCGGATGAGCTCGGCCCACTCGCGGGCGGAGTGTTCCTGGGTCACTTCGATCGGTTCGCCGATATAGATGTCGAGGTGTTTGCCGTGCTGGTCGAACATCTCTTTGGGCAGCAGAACGGTGCCCAGATTCAACCGGATGCGGAGCCATTTGCGAAGCCGTTCGAAGCGATAAAAGAACATGGAGTTCCGGCCGTCGATGTAGACGGGGATCACAAGCCGGCCGCTCTCCCAGGCTTTCTGGGCGAAGTTCCGTTTCCAGGGGGGATCGGTGATCTGGCCGTGGATCAGGCGCGAACAGAGGCCGGCGGGAAAGGTCACGACGGCGGCGTCGCTTTCGTACATCTCGACGAGGCGGCGGGCGTAGGAGGCGCTCTGGGCGCCGTACTTATTAACGGGAACGAAGATCGGGGCCAGAGGTTCGAGGTGCATCAGGAGGTCGTTCACGATCACGCGGACGCCGGGAACGTAGGGGTTCACGGCTTCGGCGAGCATCAGGCCGTCGAGGCCGCCGAGGGGGTGGTTCGAGGCGAAAAGCACGCGGCTCTCTTTCGGAATCCGGTCGGCGCCGTGGACGGTGTAGGTCACGCCGATGTACTCCAGGGTGGAGCGGATGAACTCCATCGGGGACTGGGCGCCGTAGTGCGAGAGGACGTGGTTGATGCGACGAAGGCGGACGAGGCGCTCGAGGCCGCGGATGACGAAGCGGGGGATCCATCGCGCCAACCGCGGATTTTTGGCGCGCAGTAATCGACCTATGTCTATGGTTTCCATGGGGTGCAAAAATAAAAAACGCGGGGGATTTTTTCAATACGCTCTCACGGGCGCCGCCCCGGGCTGCCGCCGCCGCGATTCGGGGGCGCTGAGCAGTCTCGGCAATGAGGGTACGGTGTGGTCGGAGTCGACGGAGGCGAACGGGGCAGAGAGCTGGAGGCTGACGTTTCTGACGACGTCGATGAGTCCTCAAAGCGCGCATAGTCGTGCGTTCGGTTTTCCGTTGCGCTGCCTCTCGGAATAAACGGATCGCGCGCCTGCGGTGGGCAAGGTGGAGCTACCCTATTTGCATTTTAAGTGCATCCCTGCGGTTCGAAGAACCGCGCGGGCCGATAGCCTCCCCCAGCGGTCGGCCCGCGCGACCCGTTGGGCCGCAAGAGCACAGCCCAAAGCAAAGCCCAATTCTCCGCCCCGTGTCAGCCTCACTGCGGCTCCGCTGTCGCTCCGCCGGTGCCGCTCGGCACGCGAAAGCTGGGCGTGTCTGCTCCCAAACGTCGCCCGCGGCAATTCTTGCCGGATTGGCCGAGTGCCAACCGGCAGAATATGCCCTTTTAGGCGGGCGGGCGACGGAGTTTTTGCATGCAGTTCTTCGTCCGCGCGCCTTGCGCGATTCATCCATATTCGGCTCACGCCGAAATAGCTGAATCGCTTCTTTAGGCGGGACGCGCGATTTAGTTTGAGGGTACTGCGCTCGGGCCGCGCGGGCCCCACGTCCCGTGGACGGGAAATGCTGGCGCATTTCAACTGGCAGCCTCTACCCCACTTTGTTCGCGCGCTGGCGGAAATCTTATTCAAACGCGCACTACGCGTTTGAATGATTTTCTTCTTCAGCGGTCGCGCGCGGTCGAGCTTTGGCCCGCCTAAAACTGCGGGTCCCGCATACCCGCGATGGACAAATAACTATATCTGCTCCGTTTATTCCGAGAGGCAACGCAACGGAAAACCGTAAGCACGGCCGCCTACATACGTGGGGTTGATGTTCGAGGTGTAGAAATTCAAATTCCGCCCGCCGATGCTGTTCACGGACGACGACCAATCGTAACCGTAATTTCCCGTCTGATACAGCAGCCCGTCGCCGTGGCTGAGGAAGCCCGGGGCGGAGTAATACCATCGCCCCGGGCCACACGAAAAAAGTTTCGAAGAAAAAAATCCACCCCCGAACTGTGAAATGAATAACAATAGAAAAATATTTGTATCTTTGTCCTGCCGAGGTTCGCTCCGCCCGGAGCGCGCTCGGTGTACCTGAATACACAGAAGAAACATAAACCATTAAAAACCAATACTGTTATGTCAATCGACCTGAGCAAGTACGGCATCAAAGACGTGAAGGAGATCATCCACAACCCGTCTTACGAAGAACTCTACAAGGCTGAGACCTGCAACTGCCTGACCGGTTACGAAAAAGGCGTAGACACCGAACTCGGTGCGGTGAACGTGATGACCGGCGTCTTTACCGGCCGTTCGCCCAAAGATAAATACATCGTCAAGGACGCTACCACCGAAAACACCGTATGGTGGACGTCGGATTTCGCCAAAAACGACAACAAGCCTATCACGCAGGCGGTGTGGAACGACCTGAAAAAGATCGCTACAGACGAACTCAGCGGCAAGAAATTGTATGTGATGGACACTTTCTGCGGCGCCAATCCGGACACCAGACTCAAGGTGCGGTTTATCGTCGAGGTGGCTTGGCAGGCGCATTTCGTGAAGAACATGTTCATCCGGCCGACCGAAGAGGAACTCAAAAACTATGGGGAACCGGACTTCGTGGTGCTCAACGCTTCGAAGACCACCAACCCGAATTGGAAGGAGATGGGCTTGAACTCGGAAAACTTCGTGGCTTTCAACCTCACCGAAAAGATGCAGCTCATCGGCGGTACCTGGTACGGCGGCGAGATGAAAAAGGGGATCTTCTCGATGATGAACTACCTCCTGCCGCTGCGCGGGATCGCTGCGATGCACTGCTCGGCGAATAAGGGGAAGGATGGCGACGTGGCTATCTTCTTCGGACTCTCGGGGACGGGGAAAACCACGCTGTCGACCGATCCGAAGCGCGAACTCATCGGGGACGACGAACACGGTTGGGACGACAACGGCGTCTTCAACTTCGAGGGCGGCTGCTATGCCAAGGTGATCAACCTGGACAAG
This sequence comes from uncultured Rikenella sp., assembly GCF_910579375.1. Classification (GTDB taxonomy): domain Bacteria; phylum Bacteroidota; class Bacteroidia; order Bacteroidales; family Rikenellaceae; genus Rikenella. The sequence continues at coordinate 5,745 of NZ_CAJTUJ010000065.1, read as the reverse complement.
GATTCGGAACCGGATATCTACAAGGCGATCAAACGGGATGCACTGCTCGAAAACGTTACGGTGGATGCCAATGGGAAGATCGACTTCAACGATAAGTCGGTGACGGAAAATACCCGTGTATCGTATCCGATCTACCACATCGAAAACATCGTGAAACCGGTGTCGAAGGCGGGGCCGGCGCAGAAGGTGATCTTCCTGACCGCAGACGCTTTCGGGGTGATGCCGCCGGTGTCGATCCTTACGCCGGAACAGACCAAGTACTACTTCCTCTCGGGCTTTACCGCTAAACTGGCGGGGACGGAACGGGGGATTACCGAACCGACTCCGACTTTCTCGGCTTGCTTCGGGGCGGCTTTCCTGACCTTGCACCCGACCAAATACGCCGAAGAGCTCGTGAAGCGGATGAAGGCTTCGGGGGCGACCGCCTATATGGTCAACACGGGTTGGAACGGAACCGGCAAGCGGATCTCCATTAAGGATACGCGCGGGATTATCGACGCCATCCTCGACGGTTCGATCGATAAGGCAGAGACCAAGATGATTCCGATCTTCAACTTCAAGGTGCCGACGGCTTTGCCGGGGGTAGATTCGAAGATTCTGGATCCGCGGGACACTTATACCGATCCGGCGGAATGGACCAAGAAGGCAGAAGACCTCGCAGGGCGGTTCGTGAAGAACTTCGAAAAATACACCGACAATGCGGAAGGCAAGGCGCTGGTAGCTGCAGGGCCGCAGCCGACCAAGTAGTTCGGGACGGAGCGGACGCTCTGTGATCCATCCTGCCGGAGGTTTCATCGTATCTGACGATGAAACCTCCGGTTTTTTTCGCGCGAAACATCCCGCAAGTTTTCTAACTTTGGGAACCCAAACAAAAAAACAGAATGAAAAAGACGCTGATTCTCTTTCTGCTGCTCGTCGGCACCTTCGTTAGCCGCGCCGGCGACCGGCCCAAGTACATCTTCTACTTTATCGGCGACGGCATGGGCCACAACGCTCTCGCGCTGACCGAGGCGTGTCTCGCTTCCCGACAGGGGGACGACGTGGCTTTCGGCGCACTCGGCTTCACCCGGTTCCCCGCGGTCGGATTCGCCACTACCTGGTGCGCCAACCGGCGGATGACCGACTCTGCGGCTGCGGGCACTGCCCTCGCCTCCGGACAAAAGACGTCGGTCGGGACGATCGGCATGAACGCCGACCACACGGGGCCGGTGCAGAGTCTGGCCGTGGAGGCCAAAGAGCAGGGCTTGCGGAGCGGGGTCGCCACCTCGGTCAGCATCGACCACGCCACCCCCGCCAGCTTCTTCGGCCATCAGCCCGATCGCGGCATGTACCACGAGATCGGGATGGACGCTCCGGCGACGGGGCTCGATCTCTATGCCGGGGCCGGTTTTCTGAAGCCTGCCGCACCGGCAGATGCGGCTGACCAGCGCTCTGTCTACGAGGCCCTGGCCGACGCCGGTTACAGCATCGCCCGGGGAGAGGGCAAACTCAAAGGCAAACGCGCCGTGCTGGTACAGGACACTGCTGCCGACCCTTCGAAACTCCCTCTCGCCATCGACCGGCGGCCGGGAGACCTCACGCTGCCTGCCATCACGCGTCGCTCCATCGACTTCCTGATGCGCGACGGAGGGGCGCGGGAGGGTTTCTTCCTGATGGTCGAGGGGGGCCAGATCGACTGGGCGGCCCATGACAACGATGCGGCTGCGCTGGTGAGGGAGGTGGAAGACTTCGACGAGGCGATCCGCGTCGCGGTGGATTTCTACCTCCGTCATCCCGAGGAGACGCTCATCGTCGTCACCGCCGACCACGAGACGGGCGGACTCGCGCTGGGGCGGCGCAACTTGGGGTACGACACCTATTTCGGCCTTCTGAACGCCCAGCAATGCTCAAATGGGGCTTTGAAACAGGCTCTCGGCAGGACGGAGGACTGGGCTGCCGCCAAAACGCTGCTGGGCGAGAAGATGGAATTCGGCGGGGCGGTTGCTCTGAACGAAACGGAATGGGCCGATCTCGAAAAAGCCTACGGCGAAGGGCCCGGACGGTGTGCCGAACGGGCTGTCGAGCTGCTGGCCCGCCATTCCGGAACCGGTTGGACGACCGGAAGCCACTCGGCTACGTATGTGCCTGTCTTCGCCCTCGGCATCGGTTCCGACCTCTTCCGGGGCCGGATGGATAACACGCAGGTGGCCGGTACGCTGCGCCGATTGATTCAGAACCGATAAGACTCGGTGTTTCGCCTGTTTTTTCGCTCCGTGACGCAATTTTCCGCCTTTCGATTTTGAAATCACCGGAAAATTGCGTTACTTTATAGAGAATTTAAAACCTCACGCCTATGAATACGATCACTTTCAACGAGCTGCGGCGGATCAAAGACGGTCTGCCCAGCGGGAGTATGCAGCGGATAGCGGACGAACTGGGGATTGACGTGGACACGGTTCGCAACTATTTCGGCGGTACGCACTACAAATCGGGCGAAGGGAATCCTTCGGGATTGCATATCGAACAGGGGCCGGACGGAGGAATCGTGATGCTCGACGACCGGACGATTCTGGACAAGGCGCTGGAGATTCTCAAGGAGGCTTGACGGGTCTCTTCTTTTCGTCGGTGGGCGCGTTTTTGACGTCCGGGGGCGAAATTTCGAACCGACGGGGTTATTTGCACGAAGTTTGCAAATAACTCCGTTGAATTTTTATCCCATCATTAAAATATAATAAGCTATGAAAAAGTTATTTTTCACCCTGCTGTTCGGCGCTGCCCTCGGCACGACTGTTTTTGCGGGCCCGAAGTCGGTCGCGACCAGCGACAAAAACGCTGCGGTGATCGAAAAAACGGTCTACACGACCGATCCGACCACGCTGCCCACTCAGGCGCAGGCCTTTCTGCGCAAACACTTTTCGACGCTGACCGTTCATCAGATCAAGGTCGAAAACGAGGCGGAGGGCCGGGAATACGATGTGAAACTAGCCGGCGGTTGCGAGATCGATTTCGACCACCGGGGCGAATGGACGCAGGTGGATTGCGGGCGAACCGCGGTTCCGACCTCTGTGCTTCCGGAACGGATCGCCCGTTATGTCGCTGACCATTATCCCCGTCAGTTCGTCGTCTCGATCGAGCGCGATGCGGACAAATACGAGGTCGAGCTGTCGGACAAGACGGATCTGGAATTCGACCTCCGGGGCGATTTCCTGCGGATCGATTAAGGTGATCCCGGGTTCGGGGGTTCGGGCGGCGCATGTATGTGCCGCCCGAACTTTTTTGTCGCCTGCGGGCGCGCGGGCCGAAAACCGGACGGAAGAGGCCGGTTTTTCGGTCAGAAGTTCTAACTTTGTCTCGGAGGCGGAGCCACGGGCTGCATTCCAAAAACAGATTTTCAACTCTTCTATTTTCTATTACGCATGAAAACGACTGCTTTTACCGAAAAACATATCCAGGCGGGAGCACGAATGGCTGAATTCGCGGGGTACAACATGCCGATCGAGTTCTCGGGTATCAACGACGAACACGCGACGGTGCGAGAGGGGGTCGGGGTGTTCGATGTTTCGCACATGGGCGAGATATGGGTCAAGGGGCCGAAGGCGCTGCCGTTCCTGCAATATGTCACTTCGAACGACGTGGCGGCGTTGTATGACGGGAAGGTGCAGTATTCCTGTTTTCCGAACGGCAGGGGGGGGATTGTGGACGATCTGCTGGTCTACCGGATCGATGCGGAGACTTATCTGCTGGTGGTGAATGCGGCGAATACGGCGAAGGACTGGGAGTTCCTGTGCGGCCATGCGCCGAAATTCGGACTGACACCGGGCAAGGAGCTCTATAACGCTTCGGACGAGATCGCGCAGCTGGCGGTGCAGGGGCCGAGGGCGATGGAGCTGGTGCAGGAGTTGTGCCCGGATCGGGAGGTGGAGTCGATGGAGTACTATACGTTCTGCAAAACGACGGTGGCGGGGATTCCGAATGCGATCCTTTCGATCACGGGATACACGGGGGCGGGAGGATGCGAAATCTATGTGGCGAACGAGGATGCGCCGAAGTTATGGGAGGCGCTGTGGAAGGCGGGGGAGAAGTTCGGGCTCAAAAATATCGGACTGGGGGCGCGGGATACGCTGCGGCTGGAGATGGGGTTCTGTCTCTACGGCAACGATCTGGACGACACGACGTCGCCGGTCGAGGCGGGGCTGGGATGGATCACGAAGTTCAACGACACCAAAGGTGATTTTATCGATCGGGCACTGTTGGCGGCGCAGAAAGAGCATGGGGTGGCGCGCAAGCTGGTGGGGTTCGAAATGGTGGAACGGGGGATTCCGAGGCACGGGTACGAGGTGGTGGCGCCGACGGGAGAACCGATCGGGGTGGTGACGTCGGGCACGCAGTCGCCGAGCCTGAAGAAGGGGGTCGGACTGGCGTATGTAAAACCGGATTTCGCCAAGGCGGGAACGGAGATCACGATTGTCGTGCGGGGCAAACGGATCAAGGCGCAGGTGGTGAGGCCGCCGTTCTATAAAAAATAGGGGCAAGGATGACTACGACGACAAAATACCTGCAAGGACTCAGGCAGGCTTTCGCCGACCACGACGGGGCGGAGTTGTGGGAGCGGTTCGAACGGGTCCGGCGCGGGGCGACGCCCGAAGAGATCGAGCGGCTGAAAAAGGCGTATCCGAAGGTGCCGGAGGGGTTGGTGGAGTTGCTCGAATTCGTGAACGGAACGTACTATCAGACTTTTGCGGGGGTGGCGAATTGCTGTTTCACGCTGCTGGGGGCGGAGGAGGAGGGGGCGGAGTATGATTTGTACTCGGTGGAGCAGATGATCGAGGGCGGCAGGGAGGGGTTCGGGTACATCACGGATCGGTTGGAAGGCAAGGCGAGGGGGGAGATAGAGGTGGATCCGAAGATTACGAACCGGCGGAAGGAGGTCTGCTGGCTCGGGTTCGCGGCGGGGGGCGGGAGCGAGCAATTGTTCGTCGATTTCTCGCCGGCGAGGGGCGGGAGGTGCGGACAGATCGTCTCGTTCCTGCACGATCCGGACGAGCTGGTGGTGCTGGCGGAGAGTTTCGATGAGTATCTCGAAATACTCATGGAGCGGGGGTACGATTTTATCGATGAGGAGGTGGTGGATGCGCTGGATCGGTTCTGAGGGCCGCCCCGGGCTGCCGCAGCCGTCTTTCGGGCGCGGTGGTCAGCGTCGGACAGCACGGTTACAGCTACTCTTCGTCAACGACCGGAATGCAGGGAATATGTCTGAATTTCAATATGTCGTGGGCTTATTACGAGCTCCCGGACAGCCGTGCTCACGGTCTTCAGTTGCGTTGCCTCTCGGAATAAACGGGCAGGAGAGCTTTCGACGAAACCGATTGGGGACTTAGAACCCGGGCTTGCTTCTTTTTCTTATGCTTGCGGTTCTTCGAGCCGCGCGGGCCGAAGCCACCCCTGGCGTAGGCCTGCAACTTCGCGGGGCTCGTTGCGCCCCCGCTGGCTCCGACCCGCACCAAATTCAGCCCAATTCTTTATTCCGTGTCTTTTTCCTCGCGCCTGCGCGATTCAGCTATATTCGGTTCGCCGCCGAAATAGCTGAATCGCTCCTTTAGGCGTGGCGCGCGTTTGCATTGAAGTAATAACGGCCGCGCGCCATGACACGAACGCGTCGGCCAAGCGGGCCCGCGGTGGGCAAATGGCAGCCTCAGCCCAGCTCTCTGTTCGCGCGCCGGGGAAATCTTGTCAAACGTGCCAACGTATTTTGACGATTTCCCTCTT
>NZ_CAJTUJ010000064.1 GCF_910579375.1 uncultured Rikenella sp. | reverse complement strand
GCCCGAACCCGACAGAATTGGGGCGGTGCTGGTGCCGGAATTTTTGCGACCCACAGGGTCGCCGGCCTTGTCGCCCAGGCGCGGAGCGCCTCAAGGGGATGGGCGACAGGCCGAACCCAAGAGATTTGGGTGGTGAGTTGGGCTGAACACTTGCGGCTCTTTGAGCCGCGCAGTTCGCCGCCACCCCGCGCGGCGGACTGCAACTCGTCGGAGCTCGTTGCGCCCCCGCTGGCGGCGAACTACTAAGACTGAGAACGGATCCCACAGAAAGGGGCAGTGAATGGGGGAAGGTGCTTTTGAGGGTCGAAACCTGCGAGGCCCACAGCAACGTCAGTTGCGGGCCTCTGCTGCGGGAGGCTCCGGCCCGGGCGGTTCTTCGAACCGCAGGAATCAGTTCAAAACGCAAACAGGGGTAAAGCTGGCCGGGTGTTTGGGGTAGAGGTAGACCAGTTATTTAGGGTAGACACAGCCAATAAAACATCCCGCGAGTCCCTCTTTGTTTATTCCGAGAGGCAACGCAACTGAAAACCGTAGCTACGATAGTCCGCGTTGCTGAGAGTGAGGCTCTGCGCGTTGAAGTGCAAGAACCGCCCGATGATACCGCTGACCGCAGACGACCAGCTATAGCCACTGTGGCCGACGCCACCCGGTACGCCCGAAGAGTAGTTGCGGTAGCCCGGGGCGGAATATGTAGAGCGGATGCTTCCCGGCGCCTGAAAATGCGGGAGCAGAACGGCAATGATGAAGTTGCCGCAAGACCGGTGCGCACAAAAAAAGGATGACAGCATGCGCGCTGTCATCCTTATAAGTTCATCCCCCCGACAAATCCCTCCGCACGAAGCGTGAGCCACAAGCCAGGCTCGAACTGGCGACCTTTTCGTTACGAATGAAATGCTCTACCGACTGAGCTATTGTGGCCTTTTCGGGTGCAAAGATAAGAAACTTTCCCGAAGAAAAAAACGAAACCGTGTCGCACTCAATAAAAAACGGTACGACACGGTTCGAAATGTTATTCTTCGGCCATCAACACTTCCGGAGCGACCATCTCGGGACGTTCGAAACCGTCCGTCGTCGCCTTTTCGGTCATCCGTTTGATGCGGTTGTTCAACTCCGGATGGGTCGAGAAGAGCTGCTGAACCTTGTTGGTCTTGTCGGCGCCCATCTCTTCTTGCATCTTCTGCAACTTTTCGAACGAGAGCGCCATGGCCCACGGGTTTTCGCCGTGCTCTTTCAGGAAGTTGTACCCGTATTCGTCAGCGGCGTACTCCTGCTTCTGCGAGAATTTGGACTGGGTCACCGCTTCGCCGAGGTCGCCGAGCTGAGAGTCGGAGAGCTTGGCCGCCGTACCCCCCGCCGAGCTGATCCCGTCGCGCAGGGCCGAGGCTAACAGTGCCGTCCGGAATGCGTTCTTGCTGTCTTTGTTCATCACGTGGCCGATTTCGTGGCCGATGACGCCCAAAATCTCTTCGTCGGTCATGATCTGCATCAGGCCGGCGAAAACCCGGATGCTGCCGTCGGCGCAGGCGAAAGCGTTCACGTCGCGAACCCGATAGGCTTTGATGTTGAGCCCTTCGATGTTGATCTTTTCGGTGATTTTGGCCAGCCGGACGGCGAACGGGTCGTCGCCTTCGCAAACGGGGTTGTGGGCGTCCAGCCAGTCGATGTACTCTTTGACGTAGCTTTCTACTTGTTCGTCGGTCAGGGTAGCGGCCTGAACGGCTTTCATCCCGGCGCCGATGGCTTTATTGAGTTTGAATTGAGCCTGAGCGGTGCCGACTGCGGTCAGCGCGATGACGGAAAGAATGGTCAGGATTCTTTTCATGACAGTTGGTTTGTGGTTTTAAAAATCACGCAAAATTAATCCCTCGGTCTTGATTTTACAACGATTTTCGTCGGTTTTTACAGCCCGAGGGCGTGCGTGCGCTTATTCGGATCGCAGGGAGCGAACCGGATTGGCGCGGGCGGCGATCCAGCTCTGGATGCCGACGGTCAGCACCACGACGAACAGCACCACTGCGCCGCCGATGAGGAAGTAACCGGGATGGAGCGTAATCCGGTAGGGGTAGTTGCTCAGCCAGTCGCGCATGAGGTACCACGCCAGCGGAACGGCTACGACGAAGGCGATTCCGACGTAGATCAGGTAGCTGCGGATGAGCATGAATACGACCTCCAGGATCGTGGCGCCCTGTACTTTCCGGATGCCGATCTCTTTGCGTCGCCGGGCGTTCGAGAAGACGATGAGGCCGAAGAGACCGAAGCAGGAGATCAGGATGGCCAGCACGGAGAAGAGGGTGAAAAGTATCAGGAAACGAGTCTCCGAGATGTAGATCTGGGCCAGCATTTCGTCCAGCAGCCGGATGTACAGCGGGTCTGCGGCGTTGAATTTCCGGTAGATGGCTTCGATTTCGTTGAAAACGTGCCGGATGTCGCTCACCGACGAAGCTTCGACGCGCACGTTGATGAGGCCTCCCTCGATCGGCTGGATGTAGATGGCGAGGGGTTCGATCCCCTGTTTGAGCGGCTTGAAGTGGAAGTTGCGGCAGACGCCGTCTACTTTCGTGGTCGGGATGCTCGGGTCGTCGCCCGACTCGTCCTGGATGCGGAGCTGTTCGTAGTCGTCCACCTGGAAAGCGTTCATGGCCGATTCGTTCAGCACGATCCCCTCCACGCCGTCCCGGAATTTCGGATCGCCCTGCGTCATGTCGATGCCGAAGGTGGTGAAAAAGGCGCTGTCGGCGATGATGAACTTGCTCCAGATCTTTTTCTTCTCTTCCTGATAGCGGGCTTCGAGCGGGCCGCCGCTGTCGTAGTTTCCGACGATGCCCTGGGTCAGGCTGATGCTCTGGACGAACGGCAGCTGGCGCAGCTCGGAGAAGAAGGCCTGCCGGTGTTCGTAGATGCTCATGTCCATGTTGATGAGGACGATCTGCTCTTTGTCGAAGCCGAGGTCTTTGGTCTGGAGGTGTCGCAGCTGGCCGTAGATGACCAGGGTGGAGACGATGACGCCGATCGAGGCGATGAGCTGGATGACGATCAGGGTCTTCCGGAAGAGCAGCATGCCGTTGCCGCGCCCGGCGCGGTGGGTGTAGAGGGCGTCGATCGGGTCGAGCGAGCTGAGGTAGAAGGCCGGATAGCTCCCGGCAATGATGCCCACTCCGAGGGTCAGTCCGAGAAGGATGGCCCACTGCCACCACTGGTTCATCAGGATGAGGGGGTACGGGAAGCCGACGATGCCGTTGAAGAAAGGCAGCAGCAGGTCGACCAGCACGATGGCCAGCACGAGTGCGATGAAGGTCATGAAGATCGATTCGGCGAGCGAGCGTAGGATGAGGTGTCCGCGTGTCGCGCCGTTCACCTTCCGCAGGCCGATCTCCTTGGCCCGCAAGGTGCCCTGGGCGGTCGAGAGGTTGAAGAAGTTGACGATCCCGAGCAGCAGGATGATGATGCCGACCCAGATCATCGCCACGACCTGTTTGTGGTTGCCGCCTTTGAATGCGGTGAAGAGGTCGGCGTAGTTGAAGTAGACGTCCGACAGGGGGTAGCAGACGACGCGTTCGACTTCGTACCCCAAGTTGCCGTTCGCTTCGACGACCTGCTGCATCTTGGCGTTGACGGCCGCGATGTCCGATCCGGGACGCACTTTGCCGAAGATCTCGTATTGCCAACGGCCCCAGGACTCTCCTAACGTCGTGCCGTTATAGAGGGCCTGCTTCGGGTTCAGGGGCAGCACGACGGAGTACCGGATCGAAGAGTTGATGGGGATGTCTTCGGTCACGGCGGTCACCACCCAGTCCGGCCGGCCCTGGATGACGAGGTTCTGCCCGATCGGATCTTCGTTGCCGAAGAGGGCTTTGGCCATCGATTCGGTCAGGACGACCGAATTGACGTCCGGCAGGGGGTTCTCGCGGTCGCCCCGGACGATGCGGAACGAGAAGACGCGGAAAAAGGCCGGATCGACCTGAAGGCTGCCGTCGTTGGTGACGACGCCTTCGGCGGCTTCGGGCCGTCTGATCTCCAGATACGGGCCCCGACCCACATTGCCGATGGCTTCGAAGTCGGGCACGCCGGCTTCGATCACCGGGGCCAGCGGGTAGGGACAGCCCCAGCCGCTGATTTTGTAGATCCGGTCGGCGTCCTGGTGGAACATGTTCATGGTCAGTTCGCGGGCGGCGTACATGCCGATGAACAGGACGGTGGTCAAGGCGAAAGCGAATCCCACGATGTTCAGACCGACGTACAGACGGTGGCTCCGGGGGAGTAGTGCGTTCAGGCGCATGAGTATTTGAAAAAGGTTAGTGGCGTTATATTCGTCAAGTGACTGACAAATATAACGGTTTTTGACCATTCGAGTGTAATTTATTTAAAAATAAATGGGCTGTTTTTTTTTTTTTTGTTTTTCTGCCCGCTTTCTCATGAATTAATTGACTGTCGTGACGGCCGAGGTGGTATTTCCTGCCACCTGGCCGTCGTACATGGCTGCACAGCGAATGGCGGGCAAGGTGTAACGTCCGGCATAGGCGGCGTTCAACCGGGTGCGGACGGTGACGGCGGCGCCGGCGCCCAGCGAGGGCAGGTAGCTGTCGACCCGGTCGTCGCGCAGGTCGCGGTAGTCCACGCCGGTCGGCAGCTCGCCGACGTCGGGGCGAATCTCCCAGCCGGAGGCGACGGGTTGGCTCAGCATCAGGTGGTCGATTGCGGTCGGGGTCAGGTTGCGCACGGTGACTTCTGCGACGAAGTCGGTGCCCTGCTTCAGGGTGGCGGCGTCGATCGGATTCCCCTTGCTGTCGAGGTAGCGGACGGTTACTTCGAGCCCGTTCGAAGCGGCTGCCACGTTGCGGCCGGACGAAATCCCCGAACCGACGACCCGGATATAGAGGGTCCCTTTCGTCCGGTTGGTCACGGCGACTTTGCCGGAGGAGGGGTTGTCCCATTCGCCGCTCCAGAACATCTTTTTCGAGTCGGATTCGACGCGGCCGCTGTGTCCGCCGGCGTTCCACTCGAAGTTCAGGGCCGATACCCGGCCGTTCCGGGCGGCGTATTCGCCCATGGCGAGCAGGCTCCAGGCGGTGGTTTGGGTGCTCATCCAGTCGTCGGAGACGAGGGCGTGCGAAACGACCTGTGCTGTCTGGGCCGCTTCGGCGCGCAGCCCTAACAGGGTCTGTGCCAGCAGCTGGACGGCCCGGGCGCGTTGCGACGAACCGTAGGTCAGCCGTTGTTGGACGGCGAGTGTCTCGTCGGAATCGGCGGCTGCCGGGTTCGTCCCGGTGGCGACGGTGCGGCCGAGGTCGGTGCGGCCCGCTGCACCGTAAGCGGCGGCCAGCATCCACCGGGCTTCGTCGGTCAGGTTGCCGTTCTGTCGCAGGCGGTTCATGGCGCCGGTCTCGGGCGAGCCGGAGAGGGCCAGCGCATAGAGCTGGTAGGCCTGGATCAGGTTGGCGCCGGCGTTCAGGGCGGAGTTCCAACGCACGGCGTTGCTCTTGACGGCGGCTTTGAGCCGGTCGTAAATGCCCGCAGGCATCGTATAACCCTTATGTCCGGCGACGGTCATGAAGTGCAGGGCGTAGGCCGAACCCCAGGAGTTGGGGGTGGCGGAGCCGGGCCAGTAGCCCATCGAACCGTCCGGGGTGGCGTATTGCTTGTAGCGTTCGAGCACGCTTTCGACTTTCGTCCGGGCGGTGTGGCGCTCTTTCTCCGACAGGTCGGCCAGATCGGGCAGGTAGAGCAGCGGGAAGACGGCGGAGGTGATCTGTTCGATGCAGCCGTAGGGGTAGGTGGAGAGGTATTCCATCCGTTGTGCGGCGTTGAGGGGCTGCACGGCGGAGACTTCGAGCATCAGGCGCTGCGTCCCCGGCATGCCGGGCAGGGCGGCTGTCCCGTTCCAGCTCTTGCCGGCTTCGACGGTGTGGCTCTGGCCCGAGGAGACGGGCAGAGACAGGGTGCGCACCGGAATGTCCATTCCGTAGTGGGTCTGTCGGCCTCCGCCGGTGGCGGTGATCTCGATGTGTCCGCCGGAGGAGGCGCCGGTCGGCAGGGCGTCTTTCACCCGAAGCCGGAAGAGGACGATCTGTTCGCCTTTGGCGGTCAGGGCGACGGTTTGCTGGGCCGCGCCCACGACGGTGAAGAGCGCTTTGTCGGCGGTCAGGGCGACGGAGGTTTTCCCGATGCCGTCGCGGGTGGCGATCAGGGTGGCGGCCACGACGAACTCGTCGCCCGGAGCCACGCTCCGCGGGGCGGTGCCCAAGACCATCAGCGGGGCGCGCACCGTGACGGAGCGTTCGGCCGAGCCCCAGGCGCCGTTCCCGTCGTCGCCCTCCGGAGAGACGGCCACTGCCATCACGCGCACGCGGCCCATATAGGCTGGAAGCTGGATCCGGTGGGTCGCTTTTTTACCGGCTTTCAGCTCAAAAGTGCCTAAGTATTTCATCACGGGCGGGAATCGGTTGACGGAGGCTTTCGGCGCGGAGGTCAGGGCGTCGTCGCCGCCGATGGCGAACATCTGCTCGATCCGTCCGCCGTAGGCGCCCAACACGTCGTTATAGATGTCCCAGGTCGATACTCCCAGGGCGACCCGGGCGTTGAAGGTTCCCCACGGGTCGGGGGTGCGGAACCGGGTCAGGTCGAGCAGGCCTTCGTCCACGACGGCCAGCGTGTAGGCGCAGGCCCGGCCCTGTTTTTCCGACACGGTGACGGTCATCTCCGACTCGGGCAGTACCTCGTCCGGAGCGGCGATCACCGGTTCGAGCCGGCTGGCGGCCGAGGTGGCCGACAGGGGGACGATGCCGTAGAGCCGTACCGGAAGGTCGTTCTCGACGCTGCCGTACGGTTGCAGCAGGGTGACGTTCAGGTAGACGTTGGGCTGCATCTCGGGGGTCACTTCGAAGGTGAATTTCTCCTGCTTCCGGGTGCATTCCACGGGGAAGACGGTCAGCACGCGGGAGCCGTTCTCGACCGAGATGAGGGCGCGCGACCCTTCGGTGGCCGGGAAGCTGACGGTGGCGCGCTCGCCCACCTGGTAGGACTTCTTGTCGAGCGAGACGGCCAGCCGCATGGCTCCTTCGCCGTCGGTGCGGCGGTTGCCGTAGTCGGGCCAGTCGACGTAGAGCAGGGTCGCGGCCTCGTGTCCGCTCCGAAGGTCGCGGGCGGTCATGTAGTAGGTTCCCCAGGAATCGCGCGTGAAGTTCAGTGCGACGGAGCCTTTGCCGTTGCCGGAGGTCTCGACGGTTTCGCGGTGGACGGGGCTCAGGCTGCGGTCGGAGACGTGGCGGGCCAGCTGATCCTTTTCGGCGCTCCACCACCAGTGCCATTCGACTTCGTAGAGGCAGACCTCTACGCGCCGATCGCCGGCCGGCCGCCCGTCGGGCAGGACGGTGGCGAGGTCGAAGGTGTAGTCCCGTTCGGTGTCGAGCCGGTCGGCGGCCTCTTGCGGCGGCCGGATCCCGACGTAGGAGTCGAAGGGAGAGTAGAGGATCGTCGTGCCGTCGATGCTCGCTTCGCCCGAGGGCTCGAACAGCCGGGTGGTGAAGTTGGCCTGCAACAGGCCGCCGGCCTTTTCGCCGCCGTTCAGCACGGCGGTGATCCGGGCGTCTCCGGCGGCGTCGGTGGTGCCGGTGATCTCGGGGGCGCTTTCGGGGCGGAACGAACGGTAGGGGTTATCGAAAACATACCCTTTGTATTCCGGAAAACCGTTGTGCAGGGCGGTGAATTCGGTCTCGATGACGTAGCGCAGGTTCCCGGCCTGTGCGCCGGTGAGCCATTCGCCGTGGAGAGTGGCGTTCATCGGCTGGCCGCGCTGGATGTAAGGTTTCGGAAACCGGAGGTCGATTTTGAGGCGGTTGGGTTTCACGGCTTCGATCCGCAGCCGTTTGCCGAAACGGGCGCCGCCGACGCTCACAGAGGCCGACCAGACGCCGGTCGGGGCGTTCGGGTCGGTGGTGAGCACGAAACTGTAGATGCCGCCTGTGGCCCGGGTGGCCACGCGTTTCTGGTAGAGCTGGCCGAGCGGCGAACGGAGTTCGACGGTCACGGGGTGGCCTGCGGGCAACCGGGTGCCGGCGGTGGTGAAGTTCATATAGATGGTGTCGCCCGGTCGCCAGACGCCGCGTTCGGTCCAGATGAAGCCTTTCAGCCCCTCCTGTACCTGCTCGCCGGAGACGTCGAAGGTCGAGGTCGAGAGCTCGGAACCGGTGTTGACTTTCAGATAGGTGCGTTGTTTCTCTTTCGCGACGACGGCGTAGTAGGGCCGGCCGTTTTCGTAGCGGATCAGGGCGTGGCCGTCGCCGTCGGTGGTGCCGCTACCGACGAGCTGGTTCTGGAAGTTACGCAGCTCGATCCGAGCCTCTTTCACCGGCTCGGTGGTGGAGATGCTGTGCACCAGAAAGAGCATCTGGGGCTCGTCGGAGGCTTTGGCGATCACGCCGAGGTCGGTCACGGCGAGGTTCCGCTGTACGGTGCGGTTGAAGTAGTAGCTCGGCGAGCAGGGGTTGTTCCGCTCTTTCCATTCGTAGATGTCCCAGTCGTAGTCGTTGCCGCTCCAGTAGTAGCCGCCCTGGTCGAACCGTTTTTTCATGGCGGTCAGCCGGGCTTCGTCGGCGATGCGGGCGGCCTGAGGGGTCAGCCGCTCTTCGGGCGGGACGCAGGAGAGGGAGGCCATCGAGCGGTCGAAGGAGAGCGAGATGCGGTACAGAGCGCCGGGCTCGGGCCGGATGAGGTCGTCCAGGTCGAGCGAGTAGGTGGCCCAGCGGTGGGACTCCTGTCCGCCGTTCTGATCCAGAAAGATCGTTCGCGAGGCAACGGGGCGGGCGGTGCGCATGATGCTTCCGCCGTCGTTGTCGGAGAGGTCGTTCTCCTGTAGGAATTGTCCCATGGAGCTTTCGAGGATGCGGAAGACATCGACGCGGACGGCGCGCAGGCCGACAGCCTGGAACGGAATGCCGCGGCCGGGCCTGTTCGATGAGTTTTCGACGAGCGCTTCGGCGGGGGGCAGTACGGTGCCGCGACCGATGAAGCGGACGGCGGGGTCGTGGTTTTCCAGGGGGATCGTGCGTTGGATCTCTTCGCCGAAGCGTTTCCCGTCTGCCGATCGCAAGGCGGGGTCGATGCAGAGGGTGGCTTCGGTGAGGTCGTTGCTGCGGGACGAGGGGTAAAGGAGTACTTTGTTGTCTTCTATGCGTCGCACGCAGGAGAGGTCGTCGAGCCAGACGATGCCGTCGAGATCCTGGTGCGGGTCGAGTTGTCGCGAGAAGCGTACTTCGATGTATTTTTCGGGATGGGTCACGTATTCTACGGAGTGGAGCTCAAAGCTGCCGGACGAGGGGATGGGCACGGTGAGCACCTCCTCTTTTTCGTATCCGGCTTTGGGGTCTTTGACGGTCAGGGTGAGGTCGGAGGCGATGAGCCGGGGCTGGATGCCTGAGATGACGAAACGGTGTTCGCGGCCGTCGGCGTTGTGCATCCAGTGGACGGTGCCGTGGTTGAGGCCGTCCCATTCGCTCATCCGGGTGATGCGGGCGGAGTCTTCGTAATCGGCGGTGAAGAGGCTCCCCTCGAGGGTGTAGGTGTGGTCGTCTTCAACGATAAAGCTGCCGAGTTCAGCTGCGGCTGCGGCGGGCAGGGTGCGGAAGGTGAATTCGAAGTCGCCGTCGTCGGGTCGGCCGGGTAGCAACCCTTTGAGGTCGAGGCGCACGGTGTAGGTCTGGCCGCGGTCAAGCTCGGTTTCAGGGGTGAACAGCAGGGTCCGGGGGTCGTCGACGGCGATCTCCCAGCGGCCTTTGGCTTTGGGCGAGAGGGTGATGTATTTTCCCAGCCGGGCTTCCTGCGAGACGGGCTCGACGAGGGTTACGGAGAGGGTGCTCCGTCGGCCGATGGTGCCGGTGGTGAAGCTCTCGACGGAGGGGTTGTAGGCGATCTCGACGGGGGTGGTGCGGATGCTCTTTTCGAGGGCGACTTTCTTGTCGCCGCACGAGGAGAGGCCGACGGCGATGCCGAGGGCTGCGCCGCAGAGGGTCAGCAGGCGGCGAAGAGGTTGGTGGCGTGACGGTTGTCTCATATTGCGAGTTTTTTATTTTGTCGTATTTCGCGGGTTTTATCCGGTTTCTGTTCTTGAAGGGCTGGGGCTGCTGTTGCCGTTTACGTGTTCTGGGCGCAGCTCTTCTTTAGTGGGGCCGCGCGGAACAGGGAGTTGGGCCGAGGCTGCCAGTAAAACGCCCTGTGGGCGCGCCCGCCCGGCGTAAGGGCAGTTTCAGGCGGGTCAAAGCTCTCCCGCGCGCGATCGCTGAAGAAGGAAATCATTCAAACGCGTGTTTCGCGTTTGAATAAGATTTCCGCCAGCGCGCGGACAAAGAACGGGGTAGAGGCTGCCATAGCGAAACGCAGTTTCGCCCGTCCACGGGACGTGGGGCCCGCGCGGCCCGAGCGCAGTCTCCTCCTGTAGCCAAAGCCGCGCGCCCCGCCTAAAGGAGCGATTCAATCATTTCGGCAGTGAGCCGAAATAGTTGAATCGCGCAGGCGCGCGAAAAACCTCGACTTCGAGCAAAACTCCGTCGCCCGCCCGTTTAAAAGGGTATATTCTGCCGGTTGGCACT